>NZ_KV793145.1:0-2761 GCF_001808415.1 Lactobacillus sp. HMSC08B12
ATGTCAATCCCTTAACTTAATGACATTGGATGTCGACCCGCGCCCTGTAGAGGCGGGCGACGACGCGCAGGAAATTGCCTTTAACTAAAGCGCGTGATAATTTTTACCATTTTTAACATTACTCTTTAATCCAAAACTTTTACTCCTCTATTTTAAAAAACTTTCTTTACTAACTCACAAATCGCCAGACTGCTCCGGGACCTCTCCCGGGGCAGTTTTTTGCATGAAAAAAGCAGCCTTGCGGCTGCTTAGGCGAGGCTTTTAGCCATCATTTGGTGGGGGATGCCGGCTTCCATGAAGACGGGGCCGACATCGTGGTAGCCATTGGCCAGGTAGAAGTCCCGGGCATTGGCTTGGGCGTGCAGATAAAGTTCTTTGGTTAAGCTATTTGCCAAAACGTAGTTTTCAATGGCGCCTAACAGCTGGCTGGCAATCCCGCGGTGGCGGGCAGTCTTTTGCACGGCGACCCGGCCGATGTAGAAACGGCCTTCTTCGCTGAAGAAGCGGGCGGCCGCCAGGGCATTGCTTTGGTCTTCATTTAAAAGAAAGACATGGTAGGCAGAAAGGTCCTGGTCGTCCAGTTCAGGAACCGTGATTTCCTGCTCGGCAACGAAAACGTCATCGCGGATTCTGGACAGGCAGAAGACCTCCCGGGCAGAGAGCTCGTTAAAATGTTTGACTTGAATTTCTTTGCTGAAGTCGTTTTTCTGACGTTTTTTCACGGTTGACAGGATCCTTTCCATAACTAGTTGATTATGTTTAGCCATTGTAGCAGGCTGGAAAGATTTGTCAAATTACTGGTTTATTTTCTGAAGTTTTCAGATATTTTTCTGGTGATTTGCAATCTCTTAAAAAATCGCATATTTCTCCTTTCGTCCTATATAACCACTAGGTCTTGTGTGCTATAAATAGACGTGACACTAAATTTTGTAGATAACTAGTTGAGGTGAGTCATGTCAGAGTTAGCAATTACTGATTTGCACGTAGAAATTGCCGGCAAGGAGATTCTCAAAGGGGTTAACTTGCAGCTGAAAACCGGGGAGATCCATGCCATTATGGGACCAAATGGGACGGGGAAGTCGACCCTGTCAGAAGCCATTATGGGCAACCCGGCATATAAGGTAACCCAGTGGTCAGTCAAGCTGGATGGGCAAGAGCTGCTGGATTTGCCAGTTGACGACCGGGCCCGGGCTGGCCATGCAGTACCCGGCTGAAATCCCTGGCGTCAGCAACGCTGAATTCATCCGGCGGGCTTTGAACGCCCGCCGGCCGGAAGGCGATCGAGTCCCGGCCCGGGAATTCCTCCAGGAACTGTATGAAAAGATGGACTTTTTGGCCATGAAGGCCGAAATGGCCCAGCGCTACTTGAACCAGGGCTTTTCCGGCGGGAAAAAGAAGCGTAACGAGATCTTGCAGATGCTGATGATCAAGCCCAAGTTCGCGATTTTAGACGAAATCGACTCCGGCCTAGACATCGATGCTTTGAAGGTGGCCTCTAAAGGGGTTAATGACCTGCGGGGGCCAGACTTCGGCGCCTTGATGATCACCCACTACCAGCGCCTTTTGGACTACGTGGTGCCTGACAAAGTCCACGTTATGATGGGCGGCCGGGTCGCCGGGTGGCGGGCCGGACCTGGCCCAGCGCCTGGAAAAGGAAGGCTACACCAAGCTGCGCGACGAGCTGGGCCTGGACATTGAACTGACGGATGAAGACGTTTAAGGAGGAAGCATGACCGCACAAGCATGGTTTGCAAAAATGCAGGCAGAAGCCGCTGCCGCTTTGCCGGACTTGCCTAGGCCCGACTTTGCCAAGGTGGACTACCGGGCCTGGCCCCTGTCTTTGACCCGGCCCTTGCAAAAGAGGGCAGCTTTTTCCATTGAAGCTGGGGCAGAATTTTGGGCAAAAACACGACCGCCTACTTAAAGCGGGTAGCCTGAGTCGGCCGGGACGCCAAGTTGGACTGGGCCATGGGGATGCTGAGCGACGGGAAGATTCTGGCTGACTATGACTCTGACCTTTACGGGCAGGGAGCCAGAGCCGAGATGAACGTGATCGCCATTACTATCGGCGACCAGCATGACGACCATGATGACGATGGGGATCACGGGCACGGCACATAAAAGGAAGATGCTGGCCGGGGCGTCGATTTTGACCAAGACGGCAAACAGGGTCAAGGGAGCCAGAAAGGCATAGGCGAATTGGCTGAGGTAGCGGCTGGAAGAGTCCAGCTGCTTGATAAGACGGGTTTTGATCATGGAAGTTGGATCAGCCTTTCTAAAAAAAACAAAAACAATAGTCCAAAATGGAATATAGGACATAAGGAACACAAGAAAAATTATGTGAAAAATGAAAGGGATTTGATAACTGTACCAGGGCAGAAAAAGTGAGGGAAAGGGCTGCCAACAGCCAAATAGCACGGCGACTTTATTTTCAAAGCTCTTCTTATAAGCGAGACAGACAAGCAGAGAAAAAACAAAAAACAGAAAAAATAAAAATATTTTTCCCGGTAAAAAGGGTAAAAAGCGAACAAAGAATTCATTAAAGAATTAAAAAGAAAGATAAAGCAGAACAAAAGAAGCAGAAGCGGCAAGGCAAAATATTACAACTCTGCCTGCTGTACCCATGATAAAGCGAATGAAAAGGCTAATTTGACCTTTCAAAAATAACGAGTATACTAATATTTGTTGCCGCGGCGAAGAAGGAATTCGCCGGAGACACGAAAAAGAAAATATCGAAAACTTGTTGACAAGAATCAAACAA
>NZ_KV793146.1:0-11444 GCF_001808415.1 Lactobacillus sp. HMSC08B12
CATTTACACAAGTTTTTATACTGAACCTTTCTTACACTGAAAATGCTTATGATTGTAATTGTTAATTCTCCGCTTCTAATTTAAGGACCTACTTCTTGTCAACCGTGACATAGTGGTCGTCAAAAGTGTGGGCCAGGTAGTTGAAGGCCTTGAACCATTCTCGCCTGGTGATCATCCCTTGAAAGACCCCCTGGTCGTCGACAACGGGGAGGAAGTTGTTGTCAACGAGCAGGTGGAGCTGGGTCTCGATGTCTTTTTCCGTAAAGTTGATGGAAACGAAGTCAGTCTCCATGACATCCTTGACCTTGTACTTGTTCAAAGGCTTAACGGAAATGCCATCCAGGTCCAGCATCTTGTCGGTGATCATGGCCAGGCTTAAGAGGCCGGTGATCTGGCCCTTCTTGTTCAAGACGGGAATCTTGGCATACTTGACCTTGGTTAAGATCAAGAAGGCATGGTAAAGGGGATTGTCTTCTTCAACGATGGCAATCTTGCTGGCCGGAATCAAAAAGGAGCCGGACTTTTCCGCGAGAACGCGTTGAATAGCTGCTGAAATCATCAACCTAATTCCTTATATTTTTTCTATGCTAATTTTTTTGACATAATTTAAGTATAAAACTATTTGGGAAAAAGAAAAAAAGAAAAAAAGAAAAAGGCCTGCTCGCGCAGGCCTAATTGGTTTTCATCTACTTTGGAGGAGTAAGAATGAATGAAATAAAAAAGTGGGAGTACTTGTAACGAGTTCTACCAGCTCGTTACATGTTTATCATACAGGGTAATTCTCAATAAAGGGTTCGGAATTCCTTAACAAAGAGTAAAGAATTGCTTACGGATCTATAAAGACCTCTTCAAGCAACAAAAAAGCTCACGCAACGCACGTGAGCCGAAAGGGATAGATATGAATCGACTATGGAGTCAGTCGATATTTTTCATTTACTTTGGAGGAGTATGAATGAAAAACAAAAAGTTGAGTGTAGTAACAAGCTCTCGCTTGCTACGGTCATTATATTATACTGGAAATGTGAACAAAGTATGACATTTAGCGAAAAAATTCAAAAAAAGCCAAAAAAAGTGCTTCGCCCCTGGCCGGGCTTGTTAAGATAGAGGGGAATTTTCTTTTTTAGGGGGAAAATTGCAGAAAAAAGGCCGGAAGGAGGGCCAATGGGCAAAAAAGACAGAAAAAGCGGAAAGAAACTAGTCAGCCGGAAGAAGCACCATTTTCACCGGAAGCTGCGCCTGCTGATTTTTAACCTAATCCTGCTGGCGGGCCTGGCAGCCTGGGGCTATTACTGGGCCTATCCGGCTTACAGCCAGTGGCAGATGAAGCAGGCCATGCTGGCGGCCCGGCCCAAGCTGACCAAGGCCAAGGACGGAACCAGCACCAGCCCGGCCTGGCACAAGCTGACAGCCTACCGGAAGGCGATCCGGGACAATTACAGTTTCGTCTACCAGGCCGCCTACCAGACCCCGAAAAGGACGACGGTGGGCCAGGACGTGGTCATCCCGGGCCTCATTTCGACGCGGAGCTATGACTACCAGGCGAAAAAGATTACTTCAGCCAGCGCCATGACCCCCCAGGGGATCGCCGTGGTCTACAATTATCTTTTGATCACGGCCTATGACGGCCAGCACCGGCATGCCTCGGTCATTTATGTTTTAGACAAAAAGACGGGGAAATTTTTGAAAACGGTCCGCTTGCCAGGCCGGCAGCACCTGGGCGGGATTGCTTATGACCCTAAGGGAATGCAGATCTGGCTGACCGGGTCAAAGGACGGGCAGTCAGCCTTGATGTCCTTCTCCTTGGCCAAATTGATCGAATACGTGGCCAGCGCCAAGACTAGCGACCAGCTGGTTTATGATCATGAGATTCCGATCAACTCGATCGCCAAGGCCTCAGCTCTGACTTATTACGATGACCAGCTCTTTGTCGGCTATTTCAATGAAAATGGCCATGGCAAGGTCGCCAGCTACAAGCTGGCCCGGTCCGGCCAGTACAAAAACACCATCACCACCAGTGAGATTTCCAGTATCAACGAGTCCGTTTCCTGGTCTGACCCAGACGGGACGACCAGTATGAACAAGCAGATCCAGGGCCTGGCCATCTACGGGGACAAAATTTTCCTCAGCCAGTCATATGGTAGCCAGGATTCCAAGCTCTACATCTTCCCGATCACGGCCGTGAACAACCTCGACGAGTCAAATGCCGAGCAGGTGGTCAGGATGCCGCCTTACTTAGAGCAGATCACAGTCTATAAGGGCCAGCTGCTCTGCCTCTTTGAATCGGCCTCCAGCCAGTATGCCCGCCAGGATATCACGGTCATGGACCGGACCCTGTCGGTCAATATCAACGCCCTGCTGGACAATAACTGATAAATAGCGAATATCATATAAAGGAGACAATAAAAAATGGATAGCCAACTTGCTAAGAAAATCATCATCGACGTGCAGATTTCCGGCTGGTCCTGCCTGATCCCGGCCAGCGGCCTGCTCTACCTCTACCAGGTCACTCATTACGCCAGCTTCTTGTGGGGCCTGGCCCTGGTCGTTTTGTACGCAGCCTACGTGCTGGCGACCGCCAAGCTGGACAAGTGGCAGTATCCAAGCTACGTTTTGCGGATGAGCTTGATCGCGATGTTCTTCGTCGGCTTACTGCCTTCAATTCCGCTTTTGTTCTGCTACAGCCAGGAGCGTAAGGCCGGATTGAAGTAGTTTTTTGCAAAAATATAAGGTGAAGGACTAGTTTTTTGTGTTTTTTAATACGTTAAGAAATGGTAAAATGTCAGAAGACTGTGAACGAAATATGAATAATGTGTTACAGTTGACTGTAATAAAAAAGTAAGTTGTGTTGTTTCATTCTGTTGGGATAGCAGACTCTGGTGAAAAGAAGAGGAGATGAGCTTAATGGAAAACAAGACACCAGTCAGCCGGGGGAAGGTCATCCGGTCTTTTATCCTGCGAACCCTGCTTTACAGCCTCATTTTATTAGGCTTGATTTATTTGTATGAATATTGTGGCTTGGGTTCAACTGGCTTTATTTACAATGAATTTTAGGAGAGTTGAGTGGAAATGAGAAATATTGTCAAGACGATCGATGAGATCGCGCAAAGAGAACCAGACCGGGTAGTTTACGACTACCTGGGTCAAAAGAACACCTACGCTGACTTGATCAAGCGGGCTAACAGCTGGGCAGCCTTGTTAAAGGAAAAAGCACCGGCCAAGGTACCCGTTATGATTTGGGGCGGGCAGACTTTTGACATGCTGGCTTGCTTCTTAGGTTGTGTAAAGAGCGGGCACTGCTACGTGCCAATCGCCGACTATTCTAACGCTGAAAGAATCGACCTGGTCAGAGAAGTCTCTGCCTCCCCGGTCTTGATCGCCATCAGCGACTTGCCGGAAGTCGACCTGGGCGACTTGACCCTGCTTAAGCCGGACGACGTTCCGGAAGAGGGGACAGCGGATGAGGCAGACTACGTCAAGGGCGATGAAAACTTCTACATCATTTGTACTTCCGGGACGACCGGTAAGCCTAAGGGGGTCCAGATCAGCCACGACAACCTGGTTAGCTTCGTTGACTGGGAACTGAAGGACTTTGACCTGCCGGACCATCCGCGCTTTTTGGCCCAGGCCCCTTACTCATTTGACCTGTCAGTCATGAGCATCTACCCGGCCCTGTTGAGCGGCGGGGAACTGGTTGTTTTGCCTCACGAAGTGACGGAAAACTTTGCCCAGCTCTTCAAGGCCTTGCCGGAAACCGACGTAAATGTCTGGGTGTCAACTCCGTCCTTTGCCCAAATGTGCTTCCTGGACCGGATTTTTGACGCAGAACACCACGCCGGCCTCAGCCACTTCCTCTTCTGCGGGGAAGAACTGCCCCGCAAGGAAGTTGAAATGCTCAAGAAACGCTTCCCGGACAGCCGGATTTTTAATACCTACGGGCCAACGGAAGCGACCGTGGCAGTCACGCAAGTGGAGATCACCCCGGAAATTCTGGAAAAATATGACCGCCTGCCAATCGGCTATGTCAAGGAAGATACGGAAATCACCATTGACCGCAGCCAGGGCGATGACGGCAAGAGCGGGGAAATGATCATCGCCGGCCCGTCAGTTTCCAAGGCCTACATCAATAACCCGGAAAAGACCGAAGAAGCCTTTTACCAGGAAGACGGCGTTCAGCACTACCGGACCGGGGACGTGGGCTACTTTGACGGGGACCTGCTCTTCTACAAGGGCCGGATCGGTTTCCAGATCAAGTTCAACGGCTACCGGATCGAGCTGGAAGAAATCAACTTCTACATGAACCAGAATCCGCTGGTCCGCCACGCGGTTGCTGCCCCGATCTACAAGCCTGACCACACGATCAAGCAATTGGTAGCCGTGGTTGAGTTAAACGACGGGGTCAGCCGCAAGTTCGCTGAAGGGACCATTACCAAGCAGATCAGAGACGGCCTGGCCAAGGACGTGATGCCGTACATGATCCCGCAGCGCTACCTTTACAAAGACGCCCTGCCGATCTCCCAGAACGGGAAGGTCGACATCAAGGCGGTCATCAAGGAGGTTAACCAGGCGTGATAAATCTGCAACCATATGAAAACCCGCAGTACTTTGTCTACCTGTTGATCGCGCTTTTGCCTTTGATTATCGGCCTTTACTTCGGCAAGCGCTACAAGTGGTACGAAGCCCTGGTCTCCCTTGCTTTCATCTTCCTCATCTTCGACGCGGACAAGTGGCAGCAGGGGGTAACCTTGATCTGCTATATCGTCTACCAGTTCCTGGTAACTTTTGCCTACCAGCACTACCGGAAGAAGACGGGGAAGGCCAATAAGACCTGGGTCTTCTGCCTGGCCGTGATCCTGGCTATCCTGCCTTTGGTCGGGGTAAAAATCTGGCCGATCGTGCCCCATAAGCAGGGGATCGACTTCGGCTTCTTAGGGATTTCCTACCTGACCTTCAAGACGGTCCAGGTGGTCATGGAGCTGCGCGACGGGACGATCAAGCAGGTGGATCCGGTTATGTACGCCCGCTTCCTCTTGTTTTTCCCGACCATCTCCAGCGGCCCGATCGACCGCTACCGCCGCTTCGTCAAGGACTATGACAAGGCACCGAGCCGGGAAGACTACATTAAGGACCTCTCTTACGCGGTCAGATACCTCTTCCAGGGCTTCTTGTACAAGTTCCTCCTGGGCTGGTTCTTCGGGACCTACTGCCTGCCATACCTTGAGCAGCAGGCCATCCTGGCCGGGCGGATGTATCCTTTGCACCTGTCCTGGTGGCTTTTAGGGGTCATGTACTGCTACTCAATGTACCTGTTCTTTGACTTCGCGGGCTACTCCCTCTTCGCCGTGTCGATTTCCTACTTTATGGGCATCCACACGCCGATGAACTTCAACAAGCCTTTCGCGGCCCACAACATCAAGGAATTCTGGAACCGCTGGCACATGACTCTGTCCTTCTGGTTCAGAGACTTCATCTTCATGCGCTTCACCTTCTTCGCGATGAAGAAGCGCTTGATCAAGAACCGGAACCGCCTGGCGCAAGCGGCCTACCTGGTCAACTTCATGGTAATGGCGGTCTGGCACGGTTTGACCTGGTACTACATCGTCTACGGTCTTTACCACGCCCTGGCCATCATCATCAACGACATCTGGCTCCGCTTCAAGAAGAAGCACAAGCTGGTCAAGCACAACAAGTTCACTGAAGCGGTGGCAATTTTCGTGACCTTCAACGTGGTCTGCCTCAGCTTCTTGATCTTCTCAGGCTTCTTGAACAACCTGTGGTTCAACGTGCCGCTGGGCAAGTAATTTTTTTAAGAAATTAACAGAAAAAAGAAAAAGATCTAAAGAAATAGATTTAACAAGAAGAGGAAAATTATGGATATTCAAAAGCAAATCGTTGACATTTTAGCTGAAGCAACTGGTGAAGACTTCTCAGACAACATGGATCAAGAACTCTACGAGAGCGGGATCATGGACTCCATGTCCACTGTGCAGATGCTCTTGACCCTGCAGGAAACCTTCGACATCACCGTTCCGGTTTCTGAATTCAACCGCGACGACTGGAATACCCCGAACAAGCTGGTTGAACAGGTGAAGAAACTGCAAGATGAAGAATAAGACAAAACTTTGGCTGATCTTTGGGCCAGTCATCTGCGCGGTGCTCTTGCTGATGGGGATCTTATCCCTGCCTTGGGAGCGGACCTTCTCAAAGGGCAGCCTTTTCCAGGCCGCCGCTTCGCAGACCACGACTGTCTTCAAGGGCAAGGCCATGCGGCAGAAGGCCTATAAGCAGGGCTATGTGCCTTTCTACGGGTCAAGTGAACTGTCGCGTTTTGACAACATGCACCCGACTGTCCTGGCTACCAAGTACCATCGTTCCTACACGCCTTTCCTGCTTGGGGGACCGGGCAGCCAGTCCCTGGCTCAATACCTGGGGATGCAGGAGGCGCCAAGCAAGAAGGCCGTGGTGATTATTTCACCGCAATGGTTCACGCCCCAGGGGCAGAACCCGGATGCCTTTACCCTCTACTACTCGCCTCTGCATGCCAGCGACTTTATTTTGAACGCTAAAGACACGGAAGCTGACCGCTACGCGGCCCGCCGCCTTTTACAAATGCCAAGCGTGAAGAGTGAGCACGTGATCCACCATGCCCTGCTGGAAATCGCGGCCGGGGTGGGGATCTCCAAGATGGAGCGCTACTACCTCCGCTGGCGGCGGCAGATCTACTCCACGGAAGACAAGTTCTTTACTTCCCTGCAGCTGCGCGACCGCCTGCCAAAGATTGAGCAGCAGGGGGCCAAGCTGCCGGATACCTACTCTTACGAGGGCTTGAAGAAGGCCTCAGAGAAGGAAGCCAAGAAGGATACCAAGGGCAACCGCTTTGGGATCCGGACTAGTTTTTACAAAAAGCGCTTGAATGCCAAGCTGCTCAAGAAACTGAAGGGGAGCCAGAAGAAGTTCAACTATGTTGAATCCCCGGAATACTCGGACTTCGAGCTGCTCTTGAACCAGTTCGCCAAGGACAAGACCCAGGTTCTCTTCATTATTCCGCCAGTTAACGCCAAGTGGCAGAAGTACACTGGCTTGTCACTGAAGATGTATGACACGGCTACGACTAAGATCAAGCACCAGCTGATCAGCCAGGGCTTTGACAACATCTATGACCTGTCCAAGGACGGCAAGAAGAAGTACTTCATGGAAGACACCATCCACCTGGGCTGGAACGGCTGGCTGGCCGTTGACCAGGCAGTCAAGCCTTTTATGGAGCAGAAGTACGCGGAACCGGAATACGCGATTAACGACTACTACCTGACCAAGACTTGGCGGGAAAAGAAAAAGCTGCCGACGGTGGCTTTGACGAATAAAGACGTCCTGGCAAAATTAAAAAAATAAGCTTTCGGGGCGAAAAGATTGTCCGAAAGCCAGTTTGAGTATATAATCTATCTTGTGTCAAATGCTTAGGCTGTTTTCTCCGGTAGCGAAAACAGCCCTTAATATGTGGTTTGCTTTGGCACGCACTGTGTGGGCCTAATTCCAATGTTGGTGGAATTGGGCTTTTTTGTTTGCCTATTCAAGCCAGTCGTAGCTGCTGAAGAACTGTTCCAGCTGGTAGTCGCTGCCGTCTTCGCTGTCCTTGAGCAACTGGGCGATCCGCTTTTTGCCCAGTTTTTTGACCAGCAGCTGTTTGACGGCCTGGTTGATGATGGCGTCCCTGTCTGTCCCGCTTTGGTCTTGGTAGGCCTGAAGCAGGATGGCCAGTTCGTCGTCCAGGTTAAATTTGACTTTAGTCATGTGGTCCACCTCCTCACACTTTTTAGGGAAATTATAACATTCTTAAGCATTTTTCCGCCCTTAGAGGGAAGAAAATTGACCTGGATCAATTTTTGCTGAGAAAAAACGTGCTACACTCAAACTATCAAAAAATAATTAATTCCGATGGGAGGTAACAATATGGTTAAAATGACTTTTAGTCCGGAAGCTGGAGAATTTTTGCAAAAGAAGCTGGGAAACAAGCCAGTCTTGATCCTGGCTTTAAATGACGGGTCCAACAAGTACTCACTGCAGGGCGGAAGTTGCACGATAGGGGCTAACTTCCAGTTCGTCGCCCTGGACCAGGCAGACGCGGACTACCAAATCAAGATCGACAACGATTTAGGTCTAGACTTGTACACGGGCCAGGCGGAAATGGGCTTCTTGGATGACAGCTTGAGCGTTGGCGAACAGTACGGGATGCTGTCCTTGAGCGACGGCAGCGGCTTGATTGACAGCGCGGTCGGCGTCAACGTTTACGAGCCAAGCAAACTTACCGCTGAACAGATTCAAAACGGCGCCAGCTGCTAAGAACGTGAAAAAAACATGACTTCGGAATTTTCCGGGGTCATGTTTTTTGTTTTGCTTGACAGAAGCTGGGAGAGGGATTAATATGACAACATGTCATATGACAAGTTGTCATATTTTTGCATAAGGAGACGGATAGATGACAGTTCTTGAATTGAAAGACGTCAAAAAGTACTACAAGATGCCGGGCGGGGGCCAGTACGAGGCCTTGCGCGGGGTCAATGCGAAATTTGCCGCCGGGGAAATGGTCGCCATCGTCGGGGAATCTGGGTCAGGCAAGTCGACCTTGATGAACACGATCGGGGGCCTGGACTCTGACTTTGAAGGGGCCATTTTATACGAAGGGAAGAACCTGCGTGATTTTTCCCAAAAGGAAATGGTTAACTACCATAAGAAATCAATCGGTTTTATTTTTCAAAACTTCAACTTGATCCCCCACCTGGACTTGATCGACAACGTGTCAATCGCCATGACCCTGTCCAACGCGGATGAAAAAACGCGGCGCGGCCGGGCGGAAGAGCTCTTGACCCAGGTGGGCCTGAAGGACCACATGCACAAGAAGCCCGATCAGTTGTCCGGCGGGCAGAAGCAGCGGGTGGCCATTGCCCGGGCTTTGGCCAATGACCCGGACGTGATCATCGCCGATGAACCAACCGGGGCCCTGGACGCGGACACGACTGACGTGATTTTGAACATGATCAGAGACATCGCGGCTTCAGGCAAGCTGGTTCTGATGGTTACCCACTCAGACAAGGTGGCCAGCCACTGCAGCCGGGTTCTGCGGATCGACCAGGGGCAGATCGTCAGCGACCAGGAACAAAAGCCCCTGGACCACCACCTGGAGCAGAGAACTGAAGTTAAGATCCAGCAGATGAGCCTCTTTAAGGCGATCTCTTTGGCTTTTAAGAACATGAAGGCCAAGTTTGGCCGCAACGCCCTGGTTTCAACCGGGATGGGGATCGGGATCATGTCCGTAATCCTCATGCTCAGCCTGGGCAAGGGGGTTACCTCTTATGTCAGCGGGCAGATGAGCACCTACTCCAATCCCCTGGTCGCGGAAATCCAGAAGACTTCCAGCCAGAAGATGCGCCAGCAGGGGATGCAGGCCCAGCAAACCGGGGACAAGGCAGCCCTGGCCAAGCAGCAGCAAAACAATATGGCCTCTTTGTCCGGGACCAGCAGCGCTTCGGCTTTTAGCAAGCAGGACTTAAAGAAGCTGGAGAAGATCGCCCATGTCAAAAAGCTGCAGAAGGGCTACAGCGCGATTTCCCTGGGGACCAACCAGCTGAAATACGGCAAGAAGACGGCTAGCATGATCTACCTTAAGACGGTCAATGATGGGATCGCCAAGTCAGAGGTCAAGAAGGGCCGCTTGCCTAAGGCTGGCAAGGACGAGGTCATGATCGACAGCGGCAGCGCCGACAACTTGGGCAAGAAGATCTTAGGCAAGAAGGTCAAGGCAAGTTTGCAGATCGGGACCAAGACTATCACCAAAACGGTCAAGGTAGTCGGGATCTATGAAGCTTCCGGTTCCGGCCAGGTCAGCACCCTACTTTTGCCCTACAGCGACTTGGCAAAAATCTTCAAAGACAACGGCTTGAGCTTGAAGGCAAACGTGGTCTACTTGACGGCAACGGACAAGCAGTACACTTCTTCTATCAAGCAGGCAGCCAAGGACAAGGGCTTTGCCGGCTCAATGCAGGAGCAGATGACGGAAATGTTTGACAGCATCTTGAGCGTTTTGACTTACGTTCTGACGGCTATCGCGGCAGTTTCCCTTTTGGTTTCAGCTATCATGATCCTGGTTGTCTTGAACATCTCGGTAGTCGAAAGAACCCAGGAAATTGGGGTCATGAAGGCCCTGGGTGCCCGGCGCAAGGACATCCGGCGGATCTTCTCCAGCGAAGCCTTTTTGCTGGGCCTGGCTTCCGGGATTGTCGGCATTGCTTTGACCTGGCTTTTGGCCCAGGGGATCAACAGCTTCACCCAGTCAGCCTTTAAGGCGGCCGTGGTCAGCTTGACCCCGCAATACGCCTTGACTGGCTTGCTCATCAGCATTGTCATCAGCATGATCGCCGGGATCCTGCCAGCCAACCACGCTTCCAAGCTGGATCCAGTTGAAGCTTTGCGGAAGGAGTAAAAAATGCCCAGCCAGACTTTTTTCAACCTGCCTAAGGAAAAGCAGGATCGGATTATGGCAGCGGCCCGGGAGGAATTTTTTACCCACAGCTTCGATGAAGCTTCCATCAACCGCTTGATCAAGGCGGCGGGGATCCCCCGGGGGAGCTTTTACCAGTATTTTGCGGATAAGGAAGACGTCTACTTTTACCTGGGTGACCAGATCAGCCAGCGGATGATCGAAGGCGCCCGGAAAGAATTAGCTGCTTACGGCTATGATCCTTTTGCCCTGGCCAGGAAGGTCCTGCCCCAGTGGCTGGATGAAATCTTCTATGGGGAAAACGCGGCCTTCTTCTACCGGAAGATTGACATGCTGCACTCCCAGCAAGTGCCCCGGCCCAAGCAGGCAGAAGACCCGCTGGCCTGCCTGTCGGCTCAGGAAATTGCCGGTTTGACAGCTAAGGTTGCTTTGCAGGACCGGACTGACTTGAAATTTCTCCTGCACAGCCTGCTCTTGGCCTTCATCAGCTGCCTTAGTGAAGGAGCAGAAGACTATGAAGCCGGCCGGCCCGTCGATACGGCCAAGCTGGCCCAAGTCCTGGACCGCCGCTTGAGCTACCTGGAAAATGGCTTTAAGAAGAAAGCAGATTGAAATAAGAGCAAGAACTAAGAAACCGTGGATTTGATCCGCGGCTTTTCTTTTTTACCGGGAAATAACATTTTTTTGAAAAAGTCTTCCGGTAAAAATGACCTAAAAGCGAACTAAAAGACTGCTTCTCCCAGATTAAGCCAGATAAAATTAAACAAAAGGCAAAAGAAAGAAAAAATAAAAATGACAACTAAGCCGTGTGTTCACATAATAAACCGAATAAAATGACCAATTTGACGAAAGGACAAAAAGAAGGTAAAGTATTATTTGTCTTGAAATGAGCCAAGTGCTTGAAGCAAGACAAAAATAAATATCAAAAAACTTGTTGACAAGAATCAAACAAGCG
>NZ_KV793147.1:0-5537 GCF_001808415.1 Lactobacillus sp. HMSC08B12
GTATACTCGTTATTTCTGAAAGGTCAAATCCACCTTTTCATTCGCTTTATCATGGGTACAGCCGGCAGAGTTGTAACAAGCGCTGCTTGATATAGTTTTGCCTTTGTTTTCGCTTACGGGGGAAAATCTTTTTCTTTGCGAAGAATAGTTCGGATTATCGTAATTTTGCCGGGAGAAAAAAGGTAAAACTTTTTATTTTTTTGCTTTAAACAAGAAAAAACACTAGAGTGAAGCACTCTAGTGTCAGCAAACTCTTCATTTTTACCAATATCCAATGCACTTGGTCCACAGCAAACCGCCGCCCAGCCAAATAACATTGAAAATCACACCGATGATCGCGCTCAGCTTCCACCAGTCCTTGTTTGAAACATAACCCGTACCGGACAGCATGGCTGCCGGACCAGCTGAGTAAGTCGAAGTTGACAGGAAGATTGACCCGCAGAAAGCCAGAATCAAAGCGGCCATGATCTTTGGCACGCCCGCGCCTAAAGCAATTGAAAGAAAACCAGCATGATAAATCTGATTTATCAATAAACAAGCACGTTAGAGCTATGTTTTACGATAAGCGAAAGGATTTTTATATGGAATTCAGAGATCTGCGTTATTTTATCGACTTGGTGGAAAGCGAAAGCTATCATGCCACTGCGCAAAAGAATCAGGTCACCCAGCCAGCCATCAGCGCCATGGTCAAAAGGTTGGAAGAAGAATGCGGGGTCCAGCTGGTCTTTAAAAAGTCCAGCCGGGCTCCCCTGGTCATCACGCCAGCGGGACAAGTCTTATATAAAAGGGCCAAGAAATTAGTCAAAGAGGAAAATTCAATTAAGATCGAAGTCAAACGGGCCAACGCCAATAACTTCCGCTTAGGCTATTCAGAACTGGCCGGCAAGGCCTGGCTGGCATCAGTGATCACTCACTTAAACCAAGGCCGGATGCTGGCAAATATTGAAACTAAAGAAGAAAATTCCCACTTGCTTGAGCAGCATCTGCGGGAGGGACGCTTTGACGTAATCGTCTTCTCCAGATTAGGCGATGAGCCCTTACCAGGAATCAAGACTACCCCCTTGCAGCGCTATCAATATGTTTTGGTAGTTGCTGAAGACAGTCCCCTGGCCCAGCTGGATGAAATCCGCATTGCTCAGATCAAAGACACGCCCTTGATCATGCGGCACAAGCGCTTTTTATCAAGAACATCCCTTGACCGGCTCTTTGCTAAGACTGGTTTTCAACCAACCAAAAAGCTGATCGTCGACAATATTGACGCTACCTTGCAATTAGTTCGGCAAGGAATGGGCGTCAGCTACTTGATGGATATTGCCGTGGAAAACGTTCCCGGCGTCAAAGCCATCCCCTTGGTGCCAAGCCAGCGAAGCTACTGCTACTCCAGCTTGGGGATCCGCGAGAATTTCATTCCAAATGAGGTTCAAAAGCAGTATCTGGAGATCTTGAAGGAGCACCAGGACCTTAATTAAAGAAAAATAAAAAGCTGACTTGGTCAGCTTTTTTAACAGGAAAAGGGCCCCGCGTCTCAACACTAACACGAAGCCCCTTATGCCACAATAATATTCAATTTTATTACAAACTGCCTGGCAAGTCGTCATTTTTGATCGGCCCAGTCGCTGTGCACAAACAGAACACCCTTGCGCGGAAGGCTTTCCCGCTAAATCGCGACTGCTGCCTTAGCCTTGGTCTTGCCGACAGCAAACCGACAAATACGCCCTTTCAAGAGGCTCATTCATCAACCATCTTTTCTGTCATTCGCATACGCCCTTTCCATAAGGTTCGATACGATATTCGAAAGTACTTTCTCTACTTAGGATAATAGCACAAAAGTTAAACGCTTGCAAGTTATGGAGCTTAACCGATTTTTTCCTGCAGGCTCATCATTTCTAGCAGGCTTTGGGCGGTCGCGCTCCCCTCGTTGCCGACCTTCAAGCCGGATCTTTGCAAGGCCTGGTCGATATTCTCCGTCGTCAGCATGCCAAAAGTCACCGGTACCTTGCCCGCCAAATTCAATTCCATGACCGCGCTGGTTACATTGCTGATGATCATCGCGTAGTGGTCGGTCTCGCCCTTGATCACCGCCCCCAAAGTCATGATCCCGTCGTATTTGCCGGAATCAACCAGCTTTTTAGCCGCGAAGCCCAGTTCAAAAGCCCCCGGTACCCAGTAAGTATCAATATCTTCTTCCTTGATCCCAAACTTAAGCAAAGTCTCGGCCGCGCCGGTTGCCAGGCTCTTGGTCACCAGCTCGTTAAAGCGGGACACCACGATCGCTACCTTGCCGTGGACTTGCTTAAAATCACCTTGAATTACTGCCATCTTTTTCTTCCTCACTATAAACTGACTAACATGTGCTTAAAGCGGTCCCGCTTGGTTTCCAGATATCTGCGGTCCTCAGCCGTTGCCGCCATTTCCAGGGGCAGGCGGTCGGTAATTTCCACCCCGGCCTCTTCCAATTGCTTGATCTTGTCCGGGTTATTGGTCAAAAGCTGTACCTGCTTAATCCCCAAATCCTTGATCATTTTGGCGGCCACGTCGTACTTGCGCTCATCTGGAGCAAAGCCCAGAAGCAGGTTGGCGTCATAAGTATCATGACCTTGGTCCTGCAAGGCATAAGCCCGGAGCTTATTAGTCAGGCCAATCCCCCGTCCTTCTTGGTTAAGGTAGAGGATAAGCCCGGACCCCTTTTCTTCAATCCGCCGCATGGCCTGGTGGAGCTGGTGGCCGCAGTCACAGCGCTTGGAGCCGAAGACGTCCCCGGTCAGGCACTTGGAGTGGATCCGCAGCATTACCGGCTCATTTTTGGCAATTTCGCCTTTCTTAATCACCAGGTTGCCATTGCCGTAATCCTTGATTTCAAAATCGCCGTAGTCAGTTGGCAGTTTTACGAATTCTGATCGGCTACTCGCGAAGCTCCGGCAGTACTCCTGCAATTCCGCGATCGTGAAGTATGGCAGGTCGTATTCCTTGGCGATTTCTTCCAGTTCCGGCCGGCGGGCCATGTGCCCGTCTTCCTTCAAAATTTCGCAGATGTAGGCCACTTCCGCTTCACCAGCCAGTCTGGCCAAGGTAACTGAGGCTTCCGTGTGCCCGTTTCTTTCCAAAACGCCCCCGTCTTTAGCGACCAGCGGGAAGCAGTGACCTGGCTTGAAAAAGTCTTCCGGCTTGGCTTCCGGGTCGGCCAAAGCCTTGATCGTAGTTGCCCGGTCGTAAGCTGAGATCCCCGTGGTCGTCGTCTTGTAGTCAACGCTGACGGTAAAGGCCGTCCCAAACGGGTCCGTGTTGTCCTGCCACATCTGCGGCAGTTCCAGTCTTTCCGCGATCTCCCGGCCAATACTGGTGCAGAGCAGGCCCCGGGCATGCTTGGTCATGAAGTTGATTTTTTCCGGAGTAACCTTGCTGCCCAAACCAATCATGTCCCCTTCGGCTTCCCGGTCTTCGTCGTCGGCCACGATTACCAGGCCGCCCTGTTTCATCCAGGCAATTGCATCTTGAATCTTTTTGACATCCATCTTTATTTCCTCGCGTTTTCTACTTGTCCAATTCATTTTTTAAAAAAGCAGCCAGATTGGCTTCCACGTACTTGCCCAGCACGTCAGTCTCCAGGTTGACCTGGTCGCCAACTTGCAGGCCAGATAAATTCGTTTCATCCTGGGTGTGGGGGATCAAGCCAACTGAGAACCAGTCATCACCAGTGTTCATCACCGTCAAGCTGGTCCCGTTGATGGCCACTGACCCTTGCGGGACGACCTGCTTTTTCAAGCGGTCCGGCAGGAAAAAGCGGAGCTCTAAGGCATTTTCGTTTTGCTTCAAGTCAACAACTTCTACCGTCTCATCAACATGCCCGCTGACGATATGCCCTTCAAAGCGGCCACCTACTGGCACGCTGCGTTCCATGTTCACTTGGTCGCCAGCCTGCAGATTTTTAAAAGTCGTCTTGGCAAAAGTCTGCGGCATCATGGTTACCGTAAAGCTGTCTTTGGAAAAAGCCTCCACCGTCAGGCAGCAGCCATTGATGGCGATCGAGTCACCGATTTTTACCCCGGCCAGGTTTTCCGGGAATGTTTTGACCGTCAAAACGATCGTCTTGCCTTCCTGCTCCAGGCGCTGAATCCGCGCCTTGCCGCTTACCAAACCACTAAACATCCTTGATCCTCCCATAGATTCTTACATCGTCGCCAACTTGCTCAGTTTGGACATCTTTCAAGTCCAGTGCTTCCGCGGCTACGGCTGCTTCAGTCCCCCGGCCCAAAAAGCGGGGAGCGACATAGCTGATCACGTCATTGACCAGGCCCGCTGCCAGTAGGCTCTCTTGCAAATGTGCGCCGCCTTCAGCGTAAACGCTCTGCACGCCTTGGTCAGCCAGAATTTTTATGCTGGTCGAGATTTTTCCATCCGGCAGGGCAAAAATTTTTACCTGCTTTGGCATATCCTGCTCCAAGAAAGCCGGATTTTCCGTCAAAATCCAGGTCTTAGCCCGCTTGTCGGAAAATAAGCGTAAATCCAAGTGCTCAAGCAGCCGGCCCCGCCGGTCCAGTACAACTCTGACTGGCGGGTGAACCAGGTCCTCGCTGGTCAAAAGCAAAGGATCGTCGATGATCGCCGTTTCTGACCCGATCAAGACAGCCTGGTAACCAGCCCGTTCCTGGTGGACCCGGGTCCAGGCCTCAGCCCCGGTAATCGCGGTCCGCTCACCCTTTTTCGCCAGCATGTGGTCCAGGGTCATGGCCTGTTTCAAAGTCACGTAAGGCAGACCTGTTTGGCAAAAGTAGTTGTAGTGGTCATTCAGCTGACTTGCTTCTTTTGCTAAAAGACCAGTGCTTACTTCAAGGCCTGCCTGCCGCAAAGCAGCGATACCCTTGCCCGTTACAAGAGAGTGGGGATCGGTTGCCCCGACCACCACCCGCTTGATCCCGCTGTCAATAATCAGCTGGGTGCAAGGCGGCTGCTTGCCGTAATGGCAGCAAGGCTCTAAAGTCACGTAAATAGTGGAATTGGATAATTGTTCCGGAGTCAATTTGGAGATGGTATCACGTTCAGCATGGAAACCGCCGTAGTGCTGGTGGAAACCAGTCGCCAGGACTTTGCCGTCCTTGACCAGGCAGCTGCCGACTCTTGGGTTGCGCCAGGTAGCATTGCCAGCCTTACGGGCCGCGGCAAGCGCCAGACGCATGTATTCTTCATCTGATGCCATCCAATCACTCCTTTCATTGCACGAAAAAAGCCCCGAGGAAATCCTCGAGGCCTAATGATCGATATCAAAATTAAATAGTAGCATCGCCAAATAAGCGATACGACATGACAAAAATTGTATCGTTCTGTCTCCCATCTAGACTTTAACTATCGGTACCCTCACTTGGGATTCAACCGCATATCGCGGGTCGCGGACTTTACCGCCGGTCGGGAATTTCACCCTGCCCCGAAGAACATTATTCAATTCACGTTTCTTATGTTACCTGTTATTGAAAGCCCTGTCAAGCAGGAAGAAGATCTTTTTTATCTTACTCTTTAAACTTCCCACTTACAAAAGTGGGCTT
>NZ_KV793148.1:0-3887 GCF_001808415.1 Lactobacillus sp. HMSC08B12
TAAAATGTCTAACTTTTCTATGGCACTTCATTACTAGGGGGAGATTTTTTTAAACTTATTTTTTGGCCGGCAGTTTGAGATAGACGATCAAGCCATGGACGGCGAAGAAGAGGCAGACCGCCCCGGTGATGTAGTACCAGGGATTGTTGGCCGGTGAAAAAAGTTTTGGCGCGACAATCGCCCACATGTTGCACCAGGGATTGAAACTGGCGATGACGACGCAGATCAAGGTGACGTGCAGCCAGACATTGTGTCCTTGCCGACTGCCCTGCTTTTCCAAGCTCAGGCCCGGAACCGTGGTGATCAAAATCTGGGTAAAGATCCAGAATTTCCACATGGTGCTGTCATGCAGCTCAAAGCGCAGCAGGTTCAAAGAAACATAGAAGATCAAGACTTGGAAGATGACGTCGCGCAGGCGCGTCTTAAAGGACGTGCCCGGCTTCCAGTTGATGTCCTTTTCATAAGTCAGGGCCCGCTGCAGGCTGTAGATTTCCATCAAGACCCAGATTGCTTCGCCGATGGCCAGCAAGAGGAAAAGGACAACGTGGCCGTTTTTGGACCAAGTGTCCAAAAAGACCCAGATCCCCATGAAGTACGCCGCGCAGTAGAAGGTGTGCATGTAGAGCGGGTAAGGGCCCTGGTGGTCTTTTTCAGTGAGGTAGATCGGGATGATGTAGACCAGCAGGCCGAAAATGACGCACGGCCAAATAGGCGCTTTGCCAGCCGGGATTGCCGATGGTCAATTTGTCGATAAAGTCTTGCGGGGTAACCTGGTCTGCCGGGTATTTGGAGAGCAGGCTGGAAATAATGTTCATTGGAAAATTGCTCCTTTCGGCATTTAATTCTAGCGGCTTGCAAGTTAAGGGACAATCAGCAATAATATGCAAAGTGATCGTTAATTATCACTTTGCTTAGGAGTGCTGACCAAAAATGTACAAAAACTCAACTGACCGCCGCTTTATAAAAAACAAGCGGGAATTCCGCCGGGCCTATATCGACCTGACGATCCAAAAAGGCTACCGAAATTTTTCCATCGCGGAATTAGCCCGGCAGGCAGAACTAAATCGGATGACTTTTTACAAGCACTATGACAACCTCGATGACGTCTTCCAGGAATTCATCGATGACATGATTGGCGAAATTGAGAGACAATTGGCCGCTAAAGAATCTGCAGATTTGGCCGACCTTTTTCACGTCAGCAGCCAGCTGATGTACTAGGAAATCGACTTTTTCCGCTACGTGGCCAAGGCTGGAAACTGCGCGGACTTTCGGGAGGCTTTTAAAAACAGCTTTCAAGAACTGCTCAAGCCGGATTTGCAAAATGGCCCCAGCTCAAAGACTGAGGCCTTAATCCGCAGCGACCTGTATTCAGCGACCATCGCCACGGCATATTTGGACTGGTTGGCGGGTATTTATGGCAAGGCTAGCTTGGATGAAGTCTTGAAGGTGACTGAGCAGGTGCTGAAAGAACAAATACAAAACTTTGAGGCTAGTCGGCCGTAGTACCGAAGAATATCGGTGCGAGCTTCTAGAATGGCGGTCTACCAGTTACTAGGGATGAAGAAAGCTGTTGCCCCGGTCAAGCCGATCCGCTATGATGTACGGGCAATCTTCGGCGCACTGACGGCTTACCTGAAATAAAGAGACTATTTACGCTAACTGTGACAAAAAATCCCTCTCCGAGAGCTTGAAAATAGCTCTTTGGAGAGGGATTTTTTGGTGTACGTAGTCAAATGTCGACGTGTTTGGAAAAGTGATTGATATATAGGCCTTTAAGAGATTCATCACCTAAAATACTGAAAATCTGAAGGGCTTTTGTCATTTTTTCAATTCCGTCGTGTTTCCCCTTCATAAACTCAAAATATCCTGTTGTGTAAAGAAAAACGGTTTGTTCGTAGTAATTTAATTCATTGCTTAACAGATTTTTTATTTCTTGAATCAAGTACTCGCAATTTGCAAATTCTTTTTCATCAATGCTTATGGTTAAGCAATTTATAGCAAGCCGCGTCACTAGCCGCTTGTTGTTTTTGTTTAGTGAGTAATAAATAGAATTTTTTAGAATCTCCTTTGTCAACAGGAATAAAGAATCGTATGGAATTGTTTCTACACAGTTTCCCAACAAAGTTATTTCGTAGTAGCCCCACTTTTCTATCTTAAACAAATAGTCGACTAGTTGGGCTATCTCTTCCCTTGTTGGACAGACATTGCTATCCAGTGTGTGAACAATTGATTTAATCATCGTTTTTTCAAAAGGATTTAGTTTAAAACTGGAATTAGCAGAAAGCAAATTCATGATTTCAGCTGTATTTTGAGCAAAATATGCCTTTCTGATGTAGCTCATTAGGTTGAAAAAAGATTCTGTCCTCGTTGGAGATACATCATTATGGATAATCATGAATTCATCTAAAGAAACGTTTAACTTATCTAATATGTTAATGAGATTAGCACAAGATATTTCAGATTCGCCACGCTCGAAGCGGGAAATCTGCGATTTGGACAGGTGTTGATCAGCAAGTGAACAAATGCTGACTTGTTTTCCTACACGGATTTCTCTGAGTGTTTTTCCTAAGGATGATTTCATTGGAATTCCCACTTTCACAACAAAATGATAAATACCTTTGATTCAGTGTACAATATTGAAATGAAAAAGAAAATGAAATGAAAAGTATTTAATAAATTCTTTACTTTTACATTTTTCAGTTGACGTAAATATCATCGCTGATGGGGAGGATCATGGGTTTGAGGTGTTCAGCCAACTTTATCGATCAATCTATCGTAATAGTTAAACTACGTAGTGTAGAAAGGAGCACATGGTATGAAAAATAACGATCTACTTTCAGAAGGGAATAAAGTAGAATTTGAAAGAGATTTGAATCAATTCATAAGGAAACTAATTGATTGGAAGACAGATAGTTCTTTGGTGCATAGAGCTGACGACCTTAATACCACCATAAGCACGGATGCCTTGCCACTCGGTGGGCAGTCGCTAGATGACTCTATTGAAGAATTAGTTGGTTCGCTTGATCGAATATAAACTTTTCTAGCAAAAAGTTTATGGGCTTCCCAGATTGTGGGAATTCATTAGCCGGACTAGCAGGGGCAGTCGCTGAGGTATTTTTACAGCAAAATCTGATTAATAAGGATATTTGCTCACCAATGGGGACAGAAGTTGAGGCTGATGTACTTAATTGGTTGAGGGAATTGATAGGATACGCAGTTAATAATAAGTTAACAGACGTTAGTCAACTCGGTGGGGCTGTTACGACCGGCGGAGTAATGTCAAATACTTATGCCTTGATGGCAGCTGCAAGAAAGTATCCTGATAAGAAGATTGTGATACTTCCTAATAACATTGGGCAAGTTATGCGACAGAATGGTTAAATCTAGATGTCAAGGTGGTATATTGTAAAACTAAGCAATATAGGCTTGACCAAGTAGAATTAAAAAGATTACTTCATTTTTATGGAGAAAGTGTACTCTTTGTAGGTGTTTATGCATGTGATTCAATGACATCTACATGTGAAGACTTGGAAGGCGTATATCATGTAGTCAAAGAGGTTGAAAATGATATTTGGTTACATGCAGACGCATGTCATGGGTTTGCCTTGAGTTTTTCAGATGCATACAGGTCAAAAGTGACGTATTTAAGACACTATGATAGTTGCACCATGGATCCGCATAAAGTCATGTGGTTGCCATACACCCTTAGTGTTGTTTTGATGAAAAATGTAGATGATTTTGGAACACTTTCTAGAACAAACGCCTTGATCATGGATGACCCATTATCATTCGGAAAAACAACGCCATTCATTGGGAGCAAACCATATGATAGCTTAAAACTCTGGATGGTTATGAAAACACTAGTGTAGCGTCATGATGATATTTTG
>NZ_KV793149.1:0-9412 GCF_001808415.1 Lactobacillus sp. HMSC08B12
CGTCAAATTTGCTTTTTCATTCGTTTTATGATTGGCGCACCCGGCCGAGTTGTTGTCGCTCAGCTTTCTCCTTCAGCGGCAATAAATCGGATTAACAGCATTTTTCCTTCTTTTAACAAAGGATTGTTCTTATTTCGCTTGCTTTTCCCGAAAAAAGCAGAGAAAATTTCTGCGATTTTTTCTAGAAATCGGCAAAAGAAGCTGGGCAAAAGAAAAATGGCGACCTAAGTCACCATTTTCTTCACTCCATCATACTCTTTTACCCCAGTTTTTTCTTTTCTCTCTACACTCTACATTCTTCAAATCTCTGTATTTTTATCTCTGCAGTTTGGCAACCAGCTTGTTTGGCAAAACGAAGCTCTGGCTGCCCATGGACATTGGGCCAACTTCGCCTTGGTTGAAGACGATAACCACCTGGTTCTTCTTGTTGATGTAGAACTGCTGCTTCTTCTTGATCTGGCTGAAGCCGTCCGGATTGCCATTTTCCTTGAGGAAGTAGCTCTTGTTCTTTTCAGCCTTCATTTCCTGCTTCATCTGCTTAATGATGTTCTGGCTGATGGCCTTTTGGTAGTTGCTGCCGCTCTTGAACAAGTCCCCCAGCTTGACCTGCTTGCCGCTGGCCTTGCTGAAGACGTAGTAGCGGCTACTTTCCCCGCTGTCAGCTTGCGTTTGCACGGCTGTCAGCTTGACCACGTACCAGTAGCGGTTGTTAGTCACTTGCTTGGTCTTGACCGTCAAAGAACCATAGCCGCCCTTCTTCAGAGATGCCTTGAATTCCTTGGTCAAACGGTCAGTTTCCTGGACAATTTCCCGGTTGACTGCCTGGCTGCTCTTCTTGGCCTCCTTGGTTGCCGGCCCGGTTACCCCGCTGACGGCAACTTTATCAACAGAAATATCGGCTGAATGCTTGCGGCTTTCATAGTGGTAATCACGGAAGGTCACCAGCTTGAAGTAGTTCCCCACAACTGGCAAGTTCTGCATGGCATTAGCCACCTGCGGACTCGTGTTTGGCAAAGCCACGCTGAAAGCAGCTGCGGCCGCGATCCCTGCCACCAGGCGGACCCACGGCTTGCGCTTGGCTGACAAAGGAATAACCTTCTTTTGCCCCCGGCTGGCTGCTGCCTCCACGATGTACTCAGTCTTGATTCCGCCCATTGCATCCATTAAGTCAGTGTTTTTCATAATAATATCCCCTTTAAATATACTTTTCTTCCTGCAGCTTTTTGCCCAGCTTGCGGCGCATCCGCAATAATGATACCTTGACAGCCGACACGGTCATCCCGTTAGCTGCCGCAATATCGCTGACAGCATCCATGTAAAAATACCGCTGAACAAAAATAATTCTTTTTTCTTTTGGCAGGCCTGCCAGAAAATCATTGATGATCTCCGTCAAAGCGCTGCTCTCAATCCCTTCCAGCTCTGCCTGCCCCTGGACCGCGCCGGATAACTCTCCAATTTCATCCAGCGAGGTGGTATATTGATCCCCAGCTCGTTTCTGCCGCTTTTGGTCGCGGACCATGTTCAAGGCTCCATTGCGCGTGACGCGCCCCAGGTAGGCCAAGAGGCTCTGCGGCCGCTTCGGCGGAATCGTGTTCCAGGCTTTCAGCCAAGTATCGTTCAGGCACTCCTCAACGTCCTCCTTATCCCGCAAGATATTGCGGGCAATCGTTGAGCAGTATGCCCCATATTCACTCTGGACTGAAGTGAGCGCAGCTTCGTCTCTGGCGAAGAACTGCCCGATGATTTCAGTTTCTCTCACTGTCTTTTTCCGTCCTTTTACTTTTTGCTTTTCGAGGCCCTCATCTCCTCTACCCTAATAGACACCTAAGGGAGCTGAAAGGTTACACTTTTGCAAAAAGTTTTTTAGAAAAATTTCCCACGCAAAAAGGAACCCCTCCGCGGAGTTCCTTTTAGCACTAGTGCCACTTAACTTCTGGCGTGATCTTGGTCATGCCGTGCATGTATGGACGCAAAGCTTCTGGTACGGTAACCGTGCCGTCTTCGTTTTGGTAGTTTTCCAAAATAGCGGCAACCGTCCGGCCGACAGCCAGGCCTGACCCGTTCAAAGTGTGGGTCAGCTTAACCTTGCCGTCTTCGTCACGGTAACGGATTTGTGCCCGGCGGGCCTGGAAGTCAGTACAGTTGGAGCAGGATGAGATTTCCCGGTAAGTGTCCTGGGCTGGCATCCAGACTTCCAAGTCGTAAGTCTTGGCACTGGTGAAGGATGCATCCCCGGTTGACAAGGCTACAACCCGGTATGGCAGACCCAGCTTTTGCAGCAGGTGTTCAGCGTTGTGGGTCAGGTTTTCCAGTTCCTTCCAGGAGTCTTCTGGCTTAACCACCTTGACCATTTCTACCTTGCGGAATTCGTGCATCCGGATCAGGCCCCGGGTGTCGCGGCCAGCTGAACCAGCTTCACTTCTGAAGGCTGGTGACAAAGCAGTCACATTGATTGGCAGGTTCTTGCCATCAATGATGTCACCTCTGAAGTAGTTGACCAAAGGAACTTCAGCAGTTGGAATCAAAGTCAGGTTCCGGGCTACTTCCGGGTCGTCGTTGTCAACAATAGTGTAGACGTCTTCCGTAAACTTCGGGAATTGGCCAGTTCCTTGCATTGAGTCATTGTTGACCAAGGATGGGGTGATGACTTCAGTATAGCCTTCGCTGGTGTTTTCATCCAGGAAGAAGTTGTAAACTGCCCGTTCCAGCAAAGCGCCGGCACCCTTGTAGTAAACGAAGCGGGCTGCGGAAACCTTGCTTGCCGCATCCCAGTCCAGGATGTTCAGGTCAGTGCCCAGGTCCCAGTGAGCCTTTGGCTGGTAGTCAAACTTGGTCGGTTCGTTCCAGCGGCGGACTTCTTCGTTGTAGCTTTCGTCAGGGCCAATTGGGTCTGAGTCAGCCGGGAAGTTTGGCAAACGGAGCAGGATGTATTCTTGCTTTTCCTGCAATTCGTCAACTTCCTTGTCCAATTCCTTGATCTTGGCGCCGACTTCACGCATGTTGGCGATTGCTTCACTGGCGTCTGCCTTTTCCCGCTTGGCGGCAGCAATCTTCTTTGAAACTTCGTTTCTTTCTGCCTTCAAGTTTTCACATTGCACCATAGCTTCCCGGCGCTTGGCGTCGATAGCTACCAGTTCATCCAATTGCTCAGGCTTGATGCCCCGAGTTGCCAACTTTTCCTTGGCCCAGTCAAGATTCTCGCGAATGACCTTAATATCCAGCATATATAACCTCCGAAAAAACAAAAAAGCCGGTCCGTCCCAGTCTTGGGACGAATCGGCGCACGGTTCGCGGTACCACCCAGTTTCGGCTCAAAGAGCCGCACTCAGTTGAGCGTTAACGGTGCCCGGCCGTGCAATGATTAATTGCCCACACTAATGAAATCTGGAAGCGACCGCCGTCCGCTCTCAGCATACGCGGACTCTCTGTCGGCAGTCTAGGGATTTCGTGTTTGTCTCTATTCTATGCTATTCGCTCCGTTTTAGCAAATAATACTTGGCTGAAAAATCCAAAAAAGGCGGAATTTGCCGGTAATCGACTTCATACATCTGCCGAAAGCCCAGCTTTTGCAATAAATGCTGGGGCCGCAAATTGTTTGCCCGGCAGCCGGCCCAGATTTCCTTGATCTCCGGATCTTTAAAAGCCTCCCCTAAGAGGCAGTTGATGCTTTCAGTCATGTAGCCCTGCCCCTGGTACTTTTTATCCAGTAAAAAGCCCAGCTCCCGGGACTGGCCATCCCGGGGGTACAGCTCCAGCAGACCGATCGCCTGGCCCTTTTTCAAGCAAATCATGTAGCTGGCCGGCCGCTGCTGGTAGGCCAAGGCTCCTTCTTCAGCTTCTGCCAGATTCCGGTAATGGGCAAAGCCTGCCGTCTCCTGGTAATAGGGATCCTGCCCCCAAGACAAAAGCAGCTCAGCATCTTCCGGCCCGACCGGCCGCAAATATATCCGCTCACTCTCCATCACATCAGCCTCATGATCCAGCGGGCCCCGTAGACCAGGCCCAGGCTGTAGGCCGCGATAGTCCAAGGCTTGCAGAGAACAATAATCCAGAAGTAGGTCCAGGGCTTCATCTCCGTTAAACCCGCTAAAAGGCAGAGCAGGTCATCCGGAGCAACCGGGGCCAGGATGCAGATGGCGAAGAACCAGTTGAACTTCTTTTGGTTCTTAGTCCACTTGGTATACTTCTCCAAGCTCTCTTCTGACACGATGTGCAAGATGAAGGACTTGCCGTAGTAGCGGGCCAGGAAGAAGTTGATCAAGGAGCCGATGACGATCCCTATATAGTTGTAGATAAAACCGGGCCCGGCGCCGAAGAAGACGACCCCGGCCAAAAGGGAGACCCCGCCGGGGATAATCGGGATCACGACCTGGATGATCTGAATCAAGACAAAGATGATGGGGCCGAGGATCTTTTTGCCAGCCAGATAGGCGCTCATCTTGGCCTGGCTGGTAAAAATCCCCAGCTGGTACCAGTAGATGCAGAGGCCAATGATCACGATGGTTGAAATAATGGTCAGCCGGTTGATCAGCTTGCGGCTTTGTTCGTAACTCATGGTCTTTTCCCCCTAAAAACAATTCCAGGATAATTTTAGCAAAAAGCCTCCGGCAGCCCCACCAGTTTGCTTCAAGCTTTACCCAAACTTATCCAAGTTCCTTGCAAAAAAAGCCAAAAGACAAGCAGAAATTATTGCTTTGAGTATATAATTAAGTTAAAAGCAAAGATCAGAATTCAAATTAGATCAGAAAGGAAAAATGAGATTATGGTTGTGACTGTTAACAATATCGCTTATGACCTTAAGCATGGTCTCAAGACCGACATCTACTATCCCAACGATACCGACTCACAGACAAAAATCCTCATCTTCTGGCACGGCGGCGGCTGGTTCCGGGGGAGCAAGGAAAGCATTAGGGACGTAGCCATCGACCTGGCCAACGCCGGCTTCATGACCTTTGTGCCCGACTACCGGCTGGCTCCAGCGAACCACTTCCCGGCTGCCCACGAGGATGCCCTCAACTTCGCGGCCTGGCTTTTAGCTTCAAACTACACCGACGAAGGCGATGAAAACAATATCGTCCAGATCGGGGCCAGCAGCGGCGGCACCCTGGCTTTGAAGGTGGCCGGCATGTACGGCTTTCCAACCGTCACCTGGTCAGCCCCGGTCGACTTCAGCAGCTGGCTGGCCGACCACCAGGAGGTCAAGCCATCAGTCAATGCTAAAGAAGAACTGGGCTTGACCAAGCAGCAGGCCATCAATGAAGCCTTTTACAAGTACTTCGTCTTGACCTATGCCGGCAGTGAAGACTCCGACCTTTTGGCCGACCTGGACGCTCAGAGCTACGACTACACCAAGTTGGGCCGCCTGCTCATGCTGAATTCTGCGGCTGAACTAACCGACCTGGCCGGCGTTACTGACTTTGCCGGCCGCCTGGCCGGCCGTGGCCACCAGGTTGACCTGGAAATCATCCCCGGCCACGGCCACGCCATGGACTACGGCCGGGAATATCTCCGGGAAAGCATGACCTATCTCAACTATGCCCTCAGTCTGAAAACGGGAAGCGAATAGCCATGATAAACATTGAAAAATTCATCAAAATCCGCAAGTCACTCAAACTCTCCCAAAATGAGCTCTGCAACGGGATCTGCACCCAGTCAACCCTAAGCAAGTTCGAAAACAACGGGCAAATCCCCTCTTTCAAGATCCTCAAGCAGCTCTGCGAGCGGATGAACATCTCTTTATCCGACATCATGCTGACCAGCACGGAAAGTGAAATTGCCCAGAAGCTTTTTTCCGCGGACTTCTACTTTATCACCTACGACTATGACCAGGTCCGCAAGATCCTCAAGCAGGTCAATGAGAAAAAGATCCGCGACAAGCAGGACCTTCTGCACTACAACTACCTCTGCGGGAAGCTGGCCCTGGACGGGGACCACAACGATGTTTCAGCCCTCTTCTATTTCAACAATATCTTGACGACGGACAACCTCAAGGCCGACAACATCTACCGCCTCTTGGCCCTTAAGGGCTGCAGCCAGGTTTACGCCAGCCAGGACATGGACAAGGCCTCTCACTACTTTGACCAGATCCTGGGCCAGATCAAGAAAGTCGAAATTAAGGACAGCCTAAGAGAACTCCAAGTCATGTCCATATTGACGGCAGCCGGTGAATTCTATGGGCAAAACGGCCAGTACAAGCACGCTGACGACCTGCTCAACTACGCCTACGAACTGGCATCGAGCCACCATGTGGTCTACTTTTTAGCCCGGGTCGTTTACCAGCTGGCTCTGGACGACTTGGCCCAGAAGCGGTCCCTAAATACTGCCCTGGAGCACTTGCATGACTCCCTGGCCTTCGCCCGCCTGAACAAAAACGAGGTTATCCTCAAAGAAGGCGGCAAGCTCCTTAAAGAACTTGAAGAGAAAGCATACGAAAACAGTCAATCGCGAGATTGACCGTTTATTTTTTGCCTTAAATAGTGCCGTAGCCAGTCAGCGGCCGGCATGGGCAGTTGTTAAAGTCGTAAGTCTTTAAGAGTTCCAGTTCCTGGTCACCCTTGATAAAAGCAGTTGCCCCTTCAGACAGCATCAAGTTCATGATTGGCTTCTTTTCCGGCTGGTTAGTGAAAGGCACGATGATGACCGGCTTGTTCTGCGCCCGCAAAAAGCCGATTTCAAAGGCGCAGCCGTCATCCAGTTCATCCATGTCGTAAAGGAAGACCCCGCAGTTGGCCATGGACAGGCCGTTGATGTCGTTTTGGTAGGTCTGCTGCTTCCAAAGCAGGCTGCGTTCGTCGCCAAAGCCGACATTCGGGTCTTCAGCCGGGTCGGTTACCTGCTGGTCAAAGGGAAAGTGGACATGTTCAACCGTCGGGTTGGCCGCCAAGTATTCGCGGACCTGCTTGGCCCGTGCTTGATGGTGGTCACGGTGAAAAGATGAACCTAAATAAATACGTGCTGTTGCCGTCATGAATCCTCCTAGTGGACGCTTAAATAATCTAACATGGTGTAAATGGCGCGCTTGTTGGCGCTTGGCAAAGGCTGGGCCAGAATCTCAGCCGGAGTCTGGTGTAAGTCATTGCCGCTTTCAGCGTAGGCGCCGTCATTGATGACGATTTCGCGGACATTGTCAGCCAAAGGCTCTAAGTGAAACTGCAGGCCGATCACGTTGCCATTGACCAAAAAGCCCTGGTTGGCCAAGAGGTCGCTGGAATAAAGCATGTGGCTTTCAGCCGGCATTTCAAACATGTCCTGGTGCCAGTGCAGGGCCAGGAGCTTGTCTGGCAAACCGGCAATAGCGTCATTTTGCTTGTAGACCGGAGCCCAGCCGACTTCCTTGTGGGCCGCCGGGTACACGCTGCTGCCTAAGCAGATGGCAATTTGCTGGGCGCCCAGGCAGATGCCCAGAATCGGCAGGTGTTGCTTGAGGCAGTCCTTGATCAATTGCCGCTCTTCTTCCAGCCAGGGCAGGTCATCGCCCGGACTCATCGGCCCGCCCAAAACGACCAACATGTCAGTTTCATCAGCTTTCGGGAAGATGCCGAAAGTTTCCGGATGGTATACATAGACTTTATTGCCCCGGTCTTCGGCCCAGGCCTTGATGGCCCCTGGCCCCTCATTCGGGGTGTGCTGCAAAACGTTGATCCGCATAATCTCGTCCTTTCAATTTTTAAATATTTTACCATGCTTACTGGATTTTTTCATTAAACGGGAAATCTTTACCAAAAGCTTTGAAAAAATTGCCGTTAAAATATTCCTTCAAATAATAAAATTATTTCACCCTTTAGCTATATCAAAAATCAGAAACCGGTTTATACTAGAGAAAGGGATATTTGTGAATCTTGCACTAGATTGGCAGTAAAAGCCGGTCTGATCAACTTTTAATTCGAAAGGATGAAGAAAACATCTATGGCAAAATACGAATCAGTGAACCCATATACCAATGAAGTCTTCGCCAGCTACGAAAACCCGACTGACCAGCAGATTGAAGAATCTCTGACCTTAGCCCACGCCCTCTACAAGAAGTGGCGGCATGAAGAGCCAAGCAGCCGGGCCGCCATTTTGAAGGACATCGCGGCCAAGTTTCAGGAAAAGGAAGAAGAAATGGCCAAGACCATGACCCTGGAAATGGGCAAGAAGCTCAGCGAAGCCAAGGAAGAAGTTGAAATCTGCATCGGCATCCTCAACTACTACGCCGACCACGGCCCGGAGCTTTTAAAGCCGGTCGACCTGCCTAACCCATACGGGCGCGCCTACTACTTAAAGCAGGCCACCGGGGTAATCATGGCCTGCGAACCATGGAACTTCCCTCTTTACCAGGTCATCAGGGTCTTTGCCCCGAACTTTGTCGTCGGCAACCCGATGCTGCTCAAGCACGCCCATAATGTACCAAGCTCTGCTGCCCTGGCGGCCAAGATCGTCAAAAGCGGCGGGGCGCCGGAAGGCAGCTTGCTCAACCTCTACCTCAGCTACAGCCAGCTAGACCAGGTCATCGCTGATCCGCGGGTACAAGGTGTCGCCTTGACCGGGTCTGAAAGAGGAGGGGCTTCCGTAGCCGAAAACGCCGGCAAGAACTTGAAGAAGTCCACCATGGAACTGGGCGGCAACGACGCCTTTATCGTCTTGAGCGACGCTGACCCGGCAGTTTTAAAGGCAGCCTTGAGCGACGCCCGCACCTACAACAACGGCCAGGTCTGCACCTCATCCAAGCGTATGATCGTTTTGGCTGACCGCTATGAAGAAGTCCTGGCAGACATGAAGGAGATTTACTCCGGCCTTAAGTGGGGCAACCCGCTGGAAGACTCCACTACCCTGCCGCCGATGAACTCCCAAGCCGCCAAGGAAAAGCTGGCCAAGCAGGTGGAAGCGGCAGTTGCCGGCGGAGCCAAGGTCTACTACGAGTACCCGGAAATTGATGCTCCAGGCGCCTTCAGCCGGCCAATTATTCTGACCGACATGACTAAGGACAACCCAATGTTTGACCAGGAAATGTTCGGGCCAGTCTGCGTGGTTTACAAGGTTAAAGACGAAGCCGAAGCCATTGCCTTAGCCAACGACTCCAGCTACGGGCTGGGTTCATCCGTCATCTCCAGCGATATCAAGCACGCTGAAGAAGTCGCCAGCCAGATTGAAACCGGGATGACGGTCATCAACGGCCGCTGGATTACTGACGGCAGCCTGCCATTCGGCGGGGTCAAGAAGTCCGGCTACGGCCGCGAGCTCAGTCCTTTGGGCCTGGACGCCTTCGTCAATGAACACCTGGTGATCGACTTTACTGACCAAAACCAGCAATAAGTAGATGTAACTCAATCTCTTTCAACTACACTTACCTTTACTTTTTTCTTTAATCTTTATTACATTATCTACTTTTTAGTGTTTCTTTTGTACTAGTGTAGTGTCATACTGATATCTTAAG
>NZ_KV793150.1:0-27676 GCF_001808415.1 Lactobacillus sp. HMSC08B12
ATTGAAATCGCCTACTGCAAGATACCCTTTGTAAAAAAGCTGTGATCAATCTGCTTTGCTTCAATGAAAAAAAGTTTGTAATTTTCTAGAGTATTTAAGACTTTCTAAAAGCAAAAACGGCAAGTATTCAATCGCTTGCCGTTTCTTTATTTGCTAATTACTTCTTTTTGTCCTTTTGCTTCTTGTCTAGCAAGGTGTCTTGCTGTAGTCAACCGGAGCAACCCGCTTGATTCTTGCAGGCTCTTGCTTACCAAGGATCAAAGGCACGCGTTCGATGACCGTGTCCGCGAATTCTAGGCCGAACCATTGAGCCGGGTTAGGTGACAGGTTCTGCAGCTGGACGCGGGCCTTGACCAGCCACTTCTTGTAAGAAGACAGGGTGGTCGAAGGTGAGATGACGTCGTTGACGATGACGAACTTGAAGTCGCCGACGTCCCGGCCAGGAGTAGTCGTGTATTCCTGCGGCTGGGCCTCGATCGTGTTGTCCTTGATCAAGTCGTGGACGATCTGGCGCAGGTAGACGTTGACGCTAGTCTGCTTCTTGAAACCAAGGTAGAGCTGGATGTTGATCACGTTCTTGGTGCCAAAAGTGTTGACCGCGTATTCAGCGGTAAACGGCTCGTTGGTCACGTTGACCGTGACGAACCAGTAAGCCCGGGCCCGCTTAGGCCGCTTGTCCAGGATTGAGTAGAGGACTTCCCGCTTGATGAACTTGTTGTACTTGACGTTGGCCATGTAAACCAGGTTGTCAGCGTAGGTCGGGTAGTTGTCGTCGTGGCTGAGGTCGGTCAGCATGTCCGTGTATTCATCCAAGCGGACATAGGCATTGCCGGCTTCGTTTTGGTCCCGGACCTTGTTGCCGAAGTACCAAACGACCATGACGGAAACGATCAAGAGGGTGATCAACAGTGATACGTAACCGCCGTGGGTGAACTTGCTCAGACTGGACCCCATGAAGAGGATGTTGATAGTACTGAAGAAGATCACGAAGATCAGGTTGGCCAGGTTGTGGCCCTGCTTGAGCACCATCCATTCATAGCGCAGGATGGTGGTCATCAGCATGGTAATGGTGATGGCCAGGCCGTAGGCTGCTTCCATGTGGGCTGAGGTTCTGAAGAAGAGAACCAGGGCGATGGTGGTAATGCCCAGCATCTTGTTGATGGCCGGAATGTAAATCTGCCCTCTTTCATCAGATGGGTAGAGGATGTTCATCCGCGGCAGGAACTTCAGGTTGATTGATTCCGCCACCAGGGTAAAGGATCCGCTGATCAGGGCCTGGGAAGCGATGATCGCTGCCAGGGTAGCCAGAACGATTGACGCCAGCCGGATGTTTTCCGGAATCATGGCGTAGAAGGGGTTGATTTCAGTGGCTGAGTGCAGGTTGGTGTTGTTTAAGATCCAAACCCCTTGCCCTAAATAGTTCAGGGAGAGGCAGACGAAAACAAATGGCCAGGAGCCGATGATGTTCCCCTTGCCGACGTGGCCGACGTCGGCGTAAAGGGCTTCAGCCCCCGTGGTGGCCAGGAAGATGGACCCTAAGATCGCTAAGCCCGCCTTGTTGTAAGGACTAAAGAGCAATTTGATCGCGTAGTAAGGGTTCAAGGCCTGCAGGATCCACCAGTTGCCGCCGATGTTGATCAAGCCCATGACGCCCAGGAAGGCGAACCAGACAAGCATGACTGGACCGAAAGCCTTTCCGATGATGCTGGTCCCCATCCGCTGGATGGAGAAAAGCACTAGCAAAATAATAATAGTAATGACCAGGACCGTGGTCTGGGTGCTGACCGGGACGTTGCCCTTGCCGAATTCCAGCCCCTTCAGCCCTTCAATGGCAGTGGTAACCGTCACGGCCGGGGTCAGAGTCCCGTCGGCCAGGATAGCGGCCCCGCCGATCAGGGCTGGACAGACCAGCCAGGCAGCCTTATGTCTGATCAAGGTGTAAAGGGCGAAGATACCACCTTCGCCGTGGTTGGTTGCCTTCAGGGCGATAATCACGTTCTGCACCGTCGTGAGCATGGTCACGGTCCACAGGACCGCGGAAATGGTTCCGATGATCAAGTCCCGGCTGACCGTATTGAGCCCGCCGTTGCCGTCGATTACGGATTTCATGACATACAGGGGACTGGTCCCGATGTCGCCGTAGACAATCCCAATCGCGATCAAGAGGCCGGCGGCCGTCGTGCGATTGAGTTTATTTTCTACTTCCATAGCACTTATATACTCCTCAAACTAAAAAGTTTGTGATACACAAAAATAACTGTAAAGCTTTTGCTTAGATTTAACAAGTAAAAAAAGAATGCCAGGAGACATTCTCTTTACTGTAATTTTCTTATATTTGGAGTAAAGTTTCAAGCCCTTTAGGACAAACTGCTTTCAATCTTCGCGCGAACGCCTTCGTACCAGTTGCTCCAGTCTTCGTAAGTAGTCATCGCTTCCGGGTCAACGCCGGTTTCTGCGGTCATCTTGTCGAGGATGGCTTGGAAATTGTGGGCGTGATCGATCAGCACATGCTTGACCAGGTTCTTGCGGGAGAATGGCTGGTTGAGCAGGAGGTAGTGGTTGATGTTGACCATGTTGTGGTCTTCGTCAAATTCACTGATGATTTCCAGGTCGTCGCGTTCGAAAGAAGAAACGTAGAAGTTGGCGAAGTTGACCAGGTAAGCCGGCTGGTCGGCAACTTCGCGTGCTGGCATGGTTACGCGTTCTGGTTCAGGCATCACGATCTTGAACATGTCTTCATTGCTGCGGATTTTCTTTTCTTCTTCTGCCAAAGTTGTAGCTCCTTTTTAAATAAAAGTCTATAAAGTCAATAGTAATTTTAACGGCTTTAAGGCTAGAAAGCAAGCGCCAGGCCCCCATAAATCAAGGCCTGGCGCTGAATTATTTCTTATTTGCCCGACTTTAGGTAGCCCTCGACGTCATCCTTGGTGATGGAGTCGATGGTGGTGTGGCCCTGCTGGTAGGCGTAGTTGAACAGGTTGATCAGGTCCTGCGGGCTCCAGCCGGCCGTGCTTTCGCCCAGGTTGTCAAGCTGGGTGCGGATCTGCTGGACGTCCCGGCTGGTCACGGTGCTGCCGCCGACCTTGTCATTGTTGCTGGTCCCGGACCCTTCAGCCTGGTTGCTGGAAGAGCTGGCTGAGCTGGAAGCGGCAGAAGATGAGCTGGAACTGGATTCCTTGCTGCTGGACTTGCTGGAAGAGTCTGAGGAGGATGAGCTGGAGCTTTCAGAACTGGAGCTGGAGTCTTCCTGCTTGCTCTTGGCTTCCTTGAGCAGGTCCTTGACGTTAGACCGGACCTTGGCGTAGTAAGCCCCGTTGATGTAAGGCAGGTCTAAGATGCTGCTGTAGGTGGAAACGGCGCTGTCGTAGTCGCCGTCTTCCATGGCCTTGGCTGCCTTGTTTAAGAGCGGCTTGATTTCACTGTCGTAGTTGTCCTTGACGGCCTTGAGCTGTTTAACCAGCTTTTTGGCCTGGCTGGTCATGACACTGTAGCCGCCATTTTGCTCCTGGGCCTTTTGGGCCAGGTTCAAGGCGCTGGCGTACTTGACGGTCGTCTTGGCCAGTTTCACGGAGTCGGCCAGGTTTTCGGCCTGGGCCTGGTAGTTTTTGGCTTGGGCAGTTGCCTTAGCCTGGTAGGCCTGGTCAAATTCGTCAGCGGCCTGGCTGTACTTCTTGGCTTTTACGGCCTCTTTGCCGGCCTGCATGTGGCTGGAGTAGCTGGAACTTGCCGTTTGCTCCTGGCTCTGCTTTTGCTGGCTGGAGTAGAAGTAGGCGCCAGCCCCGCCCAAGGCGAGTACGGCCACCACAACGATGGACCAGATAGTCGATTTTTTCATAAATAACCTCCTCGTTAATCTTCCCAATTATACCAGATCAGCCACCTGCTTTAGGCAGCCAGTCCAACTTGTAATTGTTCCTTAACAAAAAGTGGCCGACATTTGCTTCTTGAAACGTTAGTATCAGTGCAGGCCCAAGGCGCCGGGGCCGGCCGGAGCGAAGCCCGTTGCTTCGTGGCAAGATTGATTTTTTACAGAAACAGGAGAGAAAAAATGAACTTCACTTTAGCTGACCAAAGCATTCAATACACCTTCAAGGCCGAAAAGTATGACAAGGGGCAGATGCAGCGCAGCCTGCAAAACGTCAAGCTGGATGCCAGCCCGGAAAGCCTGGTCAAGGTGGGCCAGGCCATCAGCAAGCTGCAAGGCGATGAACTGGCTGCCTTGACCCTGGTCCAAAAGCACAATTTGACCTTGGCCTAACTCTTTGACGCGGAAACTTCAGATAAAGAATTTTTGAGTAAGAAACAGGAGAAAAAATCATGACTACGACTACCGAATTGCAATTAACCTTTAAGTCCAGTGCCGGCAAAAAGAAGAGCCTGAACCTGCCATACGCGGTCAAGGGCTTGAGCGCGGACGTGGTCCGGGAGGCCGCGGCTGCCATCGCCGGCGAGGGCGTGTTCGTCAAGGAAGGGGAGGTCCTCTATGCTGAGCCGCTGGCTGCAAACTATATTGAACGTACTGTTACGGGTGTGTTTGACGATAGTAATCATTAGACAGATCTGGCCGCTTTAGCCGGATGCAAAATTTATACCCAAGAGGCGGCCTGGCCGCCTCTTTTCTTTTTATGTTTTATGCAGCTTTGCCCCCGCCTTTTGGTATTTTCTTTCTTAGCTTGGAAAGGGGGAAAAGCAGTTTTTTCCTATAAAAATTGTAATTGCTTAAGAAAATTGTTACTTTTACTTTACAGAATGCGCGTTCGATTGTAACTAGAGCGCTGAGCGCATAAAATAGAGGTTACGATTGAATTATTAGGAGGAAATTAATGAAGAGAAGATTTTTGACTGGACTTGCTACCGCAGCGATGCTGACTTCCGTCGCCGTTCCAGTGACCAACAACATGTTTCTCTCAAATCAGGCAGTTGAGGCATCAGCTACCAGCGATGCCTTTTTAAGCAAGGTCAGCCCGCAGGCGCAGAAGACGTCCAAGAAGTACGGCGTCTACGCCTCTTTGATTCTGGCCCAGTCCACCTTGGAATCTGGCTGGGGGACTTCAACTCTGTCTACCCAGGCCAACAACTTCTTTGGGATGAAGGCAGCAAACACTTGGACCGGGGCAACCTATAACGTCAAGACGGCTGAACAGGACTCAAAGGGCAAGACTTACTACATCACGGCTGCCTTCAGAAAGTACAGCAGCTACCAGGCATCTTTTGATGACTACGGCTTGAAGATGCGGACGACCCTGGGCAATTACGGCAGCTTGCGCTACAGCAAGACCTGGCTGGAAAATGCCTCAAGCGCTTCAGCTGCCGCTAAAGCCATCAAGGCTGCCGGCTACGCGACTGACAAGAATTACGCGTCTAAGCTGATCAACCATATCACGAGCTACAACTTGACCAAGTATGACCCGGTTTACTCCGGCACTAATTACACGGCCAAGGTAGCCAAGTCCGGGGCAACCTACCTCTACCCGACTGACCACTCTGTTTCACCAAAGAAGTCTTACGTGACTGCCGGCCAAACCGTAACGGTTACCAAGACCTACACTTACTACAACGGCAAGAAGCGGATGTACCTCAAGGGCTTGGGCTGGATCAACGGGGAAGACTTAAACACTGGCAGCTCCCAAGCACCAAGCGCGGACACCAGCGCGACTGTTTCCGGACAGATGAAGATCTTGATGCACTCAGCCGCAATTTACACCAGTACCGGGGCTAAGAGCAGCGTCAAGAGCGTGAAAGCTGGCAAGAGCATGATGACTTACGGGTCAGTCACGATCAATGGGGCCAAGTACTACCGGATTAACTCAGCCAGCGCTGACCAGTTTATCAAGGCCAGCAACTTTGACGGCTCCCCCCGCAAGCTTAAGCACAATGCCTACCTTTACAACAGCAAAGGTAAGCGGGTTGGCAAGAGCAAGTGGCTCAAGGGCAGCAGCCACACCGTTTATGGCGGCAGCGTGAAGATCAAGCACAAGCAGTACTACATCGTTGGCCTTAACCAGTATGTCAAGAAGGGCAACTTTTAAAAAGACAGGGAAGAAACTGAATGAGATTTAACAAAATTTTGACGGTAGCAGCCGTGGCCAGCCTTGGCCTGACGTTTGTTTTCAGTCAAGGGAAGGCCGCGGAGGCCTCAATCAACAGTGAAGCCAAGACCAAGACTTACAGCGGTACCAAGTCCCTGGAGACCCTGCTTAAAGCCGCGGGGCTGACTTACAACCAATTCAACAGCGTGGCTAATGGCAACAAGTACGGCAGCCGTTTTGGCTACCGCAATGGGGTTGGCAAGCCTGAAGGGGTGGTCGTGCACGAAACGGCGACCCCAGGTGCCACGGCCTGGGATGAAGGCCGCTATTTCAACAACAACTGGATGACGGCCTACACCTATGTTCACGCCGTGGTCGACAACAACCAGACCATCCAGCTGATGTCAACTGACTATGGTACCTGGGGGGCAGGCCCAATTGCCAACGTCCGCTACATCCAGATTGAACTCTGTGAAGTTTCAACCCGGTCCCAGTTCGTGCAGAGCGTGGCCAACGATGCCTACTATATCGCCAGCCTTTTGCACCAATACAATTTGACTCCTTCCCGGGCAAGCAAGAGCGGGACAGGTACTATTTGGTCCCACAATGAAGTTTCTCAGTACCTGGGCGGGACCGACCACGGGGACCCGGACAGCTACTTTGCCAAATGGGGCTACTCCATGAGCGACTTCTACAGCTTAATCACTTACTACTACAACAAGCTGGGAACTAGCAGCAACAGCGGTTCAAGCAGCTCCAGCCAAGCGCCAGCTACCCAGCCAGTTTCAACCAAGACGGTTAAGCTGATGCGGAACTCTTACAGCTACGATGCTTATGGCAAGAAGCTGGCTGTCAAGGCTTTGAAGGCCGGGTCTTCCCTGAAGGTCTACGGTTCAGCCGTAACGATCGGCAGCTCTAAGTACTACAAGTACGCTGATGGCAAGTATGTCAAGAGTGGCAACATTGATGGGACCAGCCGGACTTTGACTGGCAATTCCTGGACCTACACTATTTCCGGCAGCCGGGAATGGTCCACAGCTAAGCTCTTAAAGGGGAGCAAGGTCACGACCTACGGCAGCCAGGTTAAGATCAAGGGCAAGGCCTACTACATGACTGGCTTTACCAGCAATAACGTGGCCAAGTATGTCAAGGCAGTCAATTTCCAGCCTAAGCCAGTGGAAGTCAGCACGAGCAAGCGCTTGATGCGGAATTCTTACAGTTACAGCGCTGCCGGCAAAAAGTTGCCAGACAGCATGCTGAAGGCTGGGCAATACCTCAAGGTCTACGGGTCAGCTGTAACGATTGGCAAGGCCAAGTACTACAAGTACGCTAACGGCAAGTATGTCAAGGCTGGCAATATCGACGGGACCAGCCGGCCTTTGAAGCACAATGCTTACGTATACACGGTCAAGGGGACCCGGAACTGGAGTGAAGCCAAGCGCCTGAAGGGCAGCACGGTTACTACTTACGGCAGCCGGGTCAAGCTGGCTGGCAAGTACTACTACATGGTCGGCTTCTCCGGCCAGACCGCCCTGTACCTCAAGGCTGGCAACTTTTAATTGAAGACAAGAAACGGATTTGGGCCTGGCCCAGGTCCGTTTTTTCTTACTGATTTGCGGGCTTATTGTATAATTAGAAAAACTGTAATTAGTGAGGAGATACTTTTTAGCATGGAAGGACTATCACTGTTTTTAACGGTCTTCTTGGCCCTGGTGATTCCGATCGTCATGGCCCGCTTGCGGGTGACCACGGTGCCGACCGCCGTGGCCGAGATCATCGTCGGGATCTTGATGGGCAAGAGCTGTTTGAACCTGATTACCCAGACTTCCCAGCTGACTTTTTTGTCCAACCTGGGGGTCATCGTCTTGATGTTTTTGTCAGGGATGGAAATCGATTTTGACTTGCTGAGCCCGAAAAAGCACAGCCGAGCCCGGAAGTCAGAGAGCGGCAAGCAGGTCAAGCCCATGGTCGTGGCTGCCTTCGCCTTTGGCGGGGTAGCGGTGGCCTCAGTTTTGCTGGCTTTGGGGATGAAGGCCCTGGGTCTCTTTAACGACGTGGCCCTGGCTTCGATCATCTTTATGACCGTGGCCTTAGGCGTGGTCATCGCTACCTTAAAGGAAAAAGAAATCCTGGGCCGGCCGATCGGGCAGACGATCTTGCTGACGGCGGTCATGGGGGAAGTTATTCCCTTGCTGCTTTTGACCATCTATTCCACCGTTAACGGCGGGGATGCCCGCAAGCTCTGGCTGATCATCCTCTTGTTTGTGGCCGCGATTATTCTTCTGCGCCGCTTTAAGCGGCCTTACCTGTGGTTTGCCAAGGTGACCAAGGCCACAACCCAGTTGGACGTCCGCCTGGCCTTCTTCCTGATTTTTGCCCTGGTGACGGTGGCAGAGCAGGTTGGGGCGGAAAACATCCTGGGGGCCTTTTTGGCCGGGGTGGTCATGAAGCTGCTGGAGCCAACCCAGGCGACCAAGGACAAGCTGACTTCCATCGGCTACGGCTTCTTTATCCCGATCTTCTTCATCCGGACCGGGGTCAACCTCAACTTGAAGCTGCTCTTCGCCAACCCGCAAGCCTTGATGCTGCTGCCGGTTTTGGTCATCTGCTTCTTCTTAGCCAAGCTGCCGGTTACTTTGACCTACATGCGGGCCTTTAACAAGCGGAATGCTTTTGCCGGGGGCTTCTTAACGGCAACGACGATCACGATCGTTCTGCCGACCTTGCAGGTAGCCCGGAAGCTGAACGCCATCACGGCGACTCAGTCCAGTGCCTTCATTTTGGCGGCGGTCATCGTCTGCATCGCCTGCCCGATCGTCTTCAACTCAACTTTTGCCTTGACGCCGGAAGACAAGATCAAGGAAAAGGTCGTGATCTTCGGCCTCAATGCCGTGACCATGACCGTCTACCAGGACCTGCACGACTCCTGGTATTCAGTTCAGGTTCTGACCTGCCGGAAGGAAAAATACGACACCTACAAGAGCAAGGTAAAGAATTTGAAGCTTTTGCCTGACCGGAAGCTGGATACTTTAGAAGCAGCCGGGGCCTTTGACACCGATATCTTCGTGGCCACCTTCACTGACGACCAGGCCAATTTGGAAGTGGGCCGGGCAGCCAAGCAGGCCGGAGTCAAGCGGGTCATCGTCAGCCAGGGCAAGGTCGTGGCTGATACGGTCGACCAGCTCAGAGAGGAAGGCATCGAGCTTTTTGCCTTCAACAACCTGCATGGGGCCATGCTCCGGGCCTTGATTGAATCACCAGCCGTCTACCGGATCATCACGGACACCAACAATGCCCTGTACGACGTGGTGGTCAGAAACTCGGCCTACACCGGCCGCCAGCTGATGGACTGGGACTTCGTCGACCAGATCACCGTTTCCCGGATCCGGCGGGGGGACAAGTGGATTTCCCCGCACGGGTCAACCGTGATCGAGCCGGGCGACGAACTGATCTACAGCGGCCCTTGGCGGGAAGCCGACCGGATTCACCAGCTTTTGAGCCGGGAATAGAAAACGACTATATCAAAAAAGCGCTCTGCCAGCCGGCAAAGCGATTTTTCTTGTTTATTTCCCTAGTTCTTTAATTCTTTATTTTTCTGTTTTGCTTTTTCCTTAAGGCATGTAGTCCCTGGCTGCTTCCAGGACGGCGATGACCTGCAGGCTGTGGGCAAAGGCCCGGTCAGCAGCGGTTTTGTCCTTTTGGTCAAAGATCCGGATGAATTCAGTGAATTCCGGGATCATCCGGTGCAGGTCTGGGTCAAAGTTCTTGGCGGTCTGCCCGTCTGCCGTTTCCAGCCGGTAGCTTCTGATGTCACCCGGGCTGCCAATAAAGCTGATCGCCCCTTTTTCCCCGGCGATGAGAGAGGGGTTGTGGGTAAAGGCCTGGGAGTCCTTGGCCGCGGTCAAGCTGGCCTGTTTGTCGTCATAAGCCAGGACTAAAACGCCGGAAGTGTCGACGCCCTTTTGCAGGTTAGGGAAGTAGTGGACGTCCAAAGGCGCCCCAAATAGGCTGACGGCTAAGTGGATGTTGTAGACGTTCAAGTCCAAGAGGGCTCCGCCGCCCAGACGGGGGTTGAAGGCCGGGGCGATGTCGCCGGCCAGGAAGCGGTCGTAGCGGGAAGAGTACTGGGTGTAGTTGAGGCTGACCACGTGAACCGGGCCTAAAAGCTGCAAGTCACTGGCCAAGGACTTAAAGGCTGGCAGGTAGCGGTTGGTGATGGCCTCGGTAATGAGGCAGCCCTTCTGGTCGGCCAGCTGCTTGAGCTCTAAGGCTTCTTCAGCCGTGAGGACGAAGGGCTTTTCACAGATCACGTTCTTGCCGGCTGCCAAAGAGTCCAGGCACATTTGGTAGTGCATGGAGGAAGGGGTGGCCACGTAAACCGTGTCAACTTGGTCGTCTTTGAGCATTTCCAGGTAGTCGTCGTAGACCCGGCTGATGCCGTATTGGTCAGCCAGTTCCTGGCCGGTGGCTGCTGACCGCTTGGTCGTGGCGATAGCAGCTAATTTTAAGCCGGGCAGGGGAAGGGCAGTGAGGAAGTCTCTAACGATCTTGCCGCTGCCGATAATACCGAGTTGCATTTTTTGCCTCCTTATTTGTACCTTACATTTTGTATTTTCTGTTTTCTATTTATTCAGCCGGCTGACGTCGACGGAATTTTTGCTGACCGTCTTGGGGATGGCCAGCTTTTTCTGCTGGTTGACCTTGAGCATGGCCAGCTTGGTTGAGCTGGTTTGCCCCTTGACCTTGTACTTGGCATAGATGGCCAGGCCGGTCAGCTGCTTTTTCTGGCTGAAGTCGATGGTCATCTTGATCTGCTGGAGCTTAGCCTTGGCCATTTGGCTGTCGCTAGACAGGCTGGCCAGGCCGTTGGTTTCCGTGATCTCTTGCCAGAGGCGCTGGCTCTTGCCCGTGTAGCTGAGCCGCCAGCCATTTTTTGTCCGGCTGACGGAAAAAAGCTTGGCGCTCTTTTGGCTGAGGGTCAGGGTGTCCATGTCCTTGACCAGCTGCTGGAAGTGGGAGATGGTCGTGAACTGGCTGAGCTTGGCCTTGTACCAGGCTTCCTGCTGGTCTTTATAGTATTTGACGTAGGCATAGTGCTGGCCCACCCACATCTTGACGTTCTGGTCCCCGCTCTGGGTTAAGTCCGCCTGCATGACGAAGGGAGACCGCTGGTAGTTGATCTGGCCGTAAAAACGGACTGGTTTATTTCCCGTGTAATAATGTTCGTCGATCTTCAGCTGGAAGTTAGCAATCTTGCTCTGCTGGGCCTTTTTGACCAGGCTCTGGGGGCTGGGCTTGGCGCAGGCTGCTAAAAAGAGGCTGGCCAGGGCCAGAAGGGTGAGCAGGTGAATTTTCTTTTTCTTTGACGGCATAGTATGAATCACATCCTTATTCTTCAATTCTAACAAATTACTGACTAATTGTTAGCGATTCCAGTCAGAAAAAGTGCTTTTTTTGCCTTTAGGACTTTGAAAAGGCCGCGAGAGGCCGTATAATAGTTAGTGAAACGTTTAATTTGCTAAAGGAGATTTTTTAATGTCTAAATTAGTTTTAATTCGTCACGGTCAAAGTGAATGGAACCTTTCAAACCAATTCACTGGTTGGGTTGACGTTAACTTGTCAGACAAGGGTGTTGAAGAAGCTAAGAAGGCTGGTCGTTTGATCAAGGAAGCCGGCTTGGAATTTGATCAAGCTTACACTTCAGTTTTGACCCGTGCGATCAAGACTTTGCACTTTGCTTTGGAAGAAAGCGGCCAACTCTGGGTTCCAGAAACTAAGTCCTGGAGACTGAACGAACGTCACTACGGCGCTTTGCAAGGCTTGAACAAGGCTGAAACTGCTGAAAAGTACGGCGACGAACAAGTTCACATTTGGCGTCGTTCATACGACGTTTTGCCACCAGTTTTGGCTGACGACTCAGAATTCAGCCAAGCTAACGACCGTCGTTACGCAAACTTGGACCCACACATCGTTCCTAAGGCAGAAAACCTGAAGGTTACTCTGGACAGAGTTATGCCATTCTGGGAAGACCACATTGCTCCAGACCTTTTGGCTGGCAAGAACGTGATCATCGCTGCTCATGGTAACTCACTGCGTGCCTTGACTAAGTACATCGAAAACATCTCTGACGAAGACATCATGGATGTTGAAATGAAGACTGGTGAACCAGTCGTTTACACTTTCGACGACAAGTTGAACGTTGTAAGCAAGGAAAAGCTGGACTAAGTCCTCTTTCCCTAATTAAAGCGAAGCTCCGGCTTCGCTTTTTTTGTTGGACTGATTAAGGATTGACAGATGGCTTGCTAAGATGATAGCTTAGATAGGAAAGTTGTGCACAGGGATACTTACGGGAAAATATCGCGCGCCCGCTTTGACTGTTTTTTACAATTTCAATAAGAAAAGGCCGCAGGCAAAAGTTGGTGGTGCTTTTTTGCTATAATACAGACTAATGTCATTTTTTAAGTAGGTATCAATTTATGAAGAAAGAAGACAAGCTGGGCATTCCTGAGACCAGGCAGCATGCCAGAAAGCGCAAGCATAAGCAGATCCGCAACTGGATCATCGGCATTTTGGCGGTTGTCTGCGCCATTGCGGCCGGAGTGGGCCTGTATGCCGCCCATTTGTACAAAACGGCTGAGCAGGCGGCCAACAAGGCTTATGACTCAGAAAACGCGGTTAAGACGACCTATGGCGAATTCAACGGCAAGAAGCCTTTTGCCGTCATGCTCTTAGGGACCGACACCGGGGCCTTGGACAGAACGGAAAAGCGCGGCAATACTGACACGATCATCGTCGTCGTGGTCAATCCGAAGAAGAAGAACTACACGATGATCTCGATTCCGCGGGACACCATGGCTGACATGGTTGGCGATGATTCAAACGACGTGCAGAAGATCAACGCGGCCTATTCGATCGGCGGAGCCAAGATGGCCATGAAGACTGTCTCTAACCTCTTGAACATTCCGGTCAAGTACTACGCCTTGGTCAACATGGGCGGGCTGATGAAGCTGGTCGATTATGTCGGCGGTATTTACGTGACGCCGCCTCTGACCTTTACCTACAGCGGCTTTCCTTTCAAGAAGCGGGTCCGCCAGCACTTAAACGGGCAGGCGGCTCTGGCTTACAGCCGGATGCGCTATGATGACCCGCAGGGTGACTACGGCCGGCAAAAGCGGCAAAGAGAAGTCATCACCAAGCTGGTCCAGAAGCTGGCCACGGCAGACTCACTGACGAACTTCAGCAAGATCGCCAATAACCTGTCATCAAACGTGAAGACCAACTTAAGCTTCCAGGCTTTGAAGTCGATCTTGGCCAACTACTCAGACTGCACTTCTTCCAGCGACAGCGACTACCTGCACGGCTACAGTGCTTATGTTAACGACGCGGCCTACCAAATCGCGCCAACCAGTGAACTGCAGCGGATTTCCAACAAGATCAGAAAGCTGCTGGGCTTGAAGACGGCGACCGTCTCCAACCGGGAAACCGAGCTGAATACCTTAAACGAGACTGCCGGCTTTAAGTTTGGCAGCGGTGAGACCCAGAACTACACGATCTATGATCCGGGCACGACGGCTGACAGCGTCAAGAGCGGCAAGAAAAGTTCAAAGTCCAGCTCCAGCGCTAAATCCAGCAGCCAGACTTCCAGCAGTACAGATTACTCTGGCAATACTGCTTATTCTGGCAGCACAAATTACGATACGACTTATAGCTACAGTTATAATTACAACTACAATACCAATCCGTTTTCAGGGGGCTATTAAAGGTGCTTAGCAAATTTTTGGCAGTAATTATCGGCTATTTGTTTGGCAACTTTATCAGCGCCATGTTCGTGGGCAAGTACTACCTGCACAAGGATCCGACCAAGTACGGGTCAGGCAACCCGGGCACGGCCAACATGGGGGCGGTTTTCGGCAAGAAGGCGGGGATTCTGACCTGCATCGGCGACTTGCTTAAGACCCTGCTGGCCATTTGTCTGGTCTATGCCATCTACCACCAGCACTTGCTTACGGCTTATACGGGCCTGGGCGTGGTCTTAGGCCACTGCTTCCCGGTCTTTAACCACTTTAAAGGGGGCAAGGCGGTGGCCGTGACGGCCATGGTTACGGTTCTCTACGACTGGCGGGCGGGGCTTATTACTCTTTTAATAGCCTTGGTCTTGACCGCAATCATGCAGAACCTGACTATCCCGCCTTTGGTTTTCATGCTGTCTTTCAGTATTTACCAGCTGACCAAGTCGCTTGAACCTGGCCTGGTCTTCTTGATCATGACGGCAGTCATGGCCTTCAAGTTCCGCTACGATATACGGGACTTTTTCACGGGCCATGGCAAGCGGGTCGATATTTTATATACGATCAAGAAGAAGTTGGGAATATTGAAATAATTTCTTGGTCTTTTTTTAAGAAAAACTGAGTATAATGGATAATGAATTTGCAAAAGAAAGAGAATAATTCCGATATTGATGAGTGAACAAACACAATCCAGAAAAATTCATAACCTGCTGAAGTACGGCTTCCTGCTGTTGGCAGCTCTGGTGCTTTTGCTGCAAATGTTTAATTTCAAGAGCAGCATGCTGAAAAGCTCAATTACCTACCTGCGCCACCTGCCACCAATCGTGGAAAGCGCGACCTATTGGTTTATTCCAATGGTCTTCGGGGCCGTTTACAGCAAGCGCAAGCTGCGCTTTAACGAAGGCTTTAGGGCCTGGGCTATCATGGAAGTAACCCTCTTGGCCTACTATCTTGTCTTCTTTATCTCCAAGCCATGGCACTTAAATGTCTGGCGCTTCTGGGGTATCCTCTTCCCGATTCTGACCTCGACTTCCGTCTTGATGACGGGCCTGGTCTTCGGCCTGCTGGTGCAGCCGGTCATTTATGACTGGCAGGAGAAGTTCAGCAAGAAGCAGAGCTTGATCATTTTGATCGCCTTGACCTTGCTGGGCTTTACCCTGTCAGCCGGGACTTACGAGATGAACTACTCCATCTATGGTCTCTACCTGGCTCTGCCATTTGCCTGGGGGATGTTCTTAGGGAAGGTTGACTTTTCCATCAAGCAAACGGCCATCTTTATTGTGGCCGGTATCCTTTCCCTTGGCCTGGTAATCGTCGGGGTAGCCGGCTTTAACGCCGTTTACTGGTCACAGATCATGTCCTGGCGGGCCAACCCATCATCATGGAACTACCAGTTCCTGCTCAACGTGACCTCACCCTTCATCTTTATTATTGCCTTGGCCGCTTTTGCTTTTGCCCGGCCGGCCATCAAGGCTTTGGAAGTAAAGGACCTGGACTTCCTGGTTCCGCTGATCATCTTCATGCAGGCACCAGATGCCAACTCCTTTATGTCTTCCTTTAAGTACGGTACCGGCAGCCGGCAATTGAACCGGATGATCACGATTTTGATCATGCTGGTCATTGCTATTGCCTGGCACTGGCTGATTGAACGCTACTTGTGGCGCTTCAAGCCAGTTAAGCGGATCAACCGCTTCTTGTATGAAAGCAAGAGCTTCGGGGCAGCGGCTGAAGGGGCCTTTAACCGCCTTTGGGGCTGGATGAAGTACCACCACCACCGGACCAACCTTTTGACTTGGACCTTCTTCTTTATCCTGTCCTTTGCTTCCTTCCTGGTTGAATCCGACAATATGCGGATCCAGATCACGACTGCTTCCAACGTCAACGCTGTAGTCTGGCTGGTCGGGACCAAGCTGGGGGCCTTGATTTTGACGACAATCTTTATTGACGCCTTCTTCACCATCCTTTACTTCGTCACGACCAGATACTGGGTTTCCCTCATCACGACTTCCACGGTCGTGATCGCTTGGGCGGTTGCCAACAAGATCAAGCTTGACCTCCGGGGCGAGCCAATTTACCCAAGTGAACTGTCTGAAGTAACCAACGCTGACAGTTTGCTGAGCATGATCGGGGGGCAGAAGACCTTGATCATGATCCTGCTGGCTTTGGCTGCCGTTATTGCCTTGATGGTCTTCTGCGAAGTCAAGTTCAAGGTCAAGAAGCGCGGCAACTGGAAGCGGCGGGGGATGTGGGCCCTGGCCAGCCTGGCCCTCTTCATGACGCCGAAGTGGTTTAACCACCAAGGCTCAGCTATTTACCGCTTGAACCGGGCCTTTGACAACAAGCAGTCCTTCCGGAACCCGGAAAGAGATATCCAGATTAACGGGCCAATTTTGAACTTCCTCAACTACATCGACTTGCAGATCATGGACAAGCCAAGCAACTACTCCAAGAGCCAGATTCAGAAGCTCTATGAGAAGTACCAAAAGGTGGCTGACCAGATCAACAAGACCCGGACTAACGATTTGTCCAAGCAGACCGTGATCTTTAACTTGAGTGAAAGTTTCATCGATCCATATACCTTCCCGACGATCAAGTTCGCCAAGGGGACCAAGGATCCGATTTCTTACATCCACTCACTGAAGAAGACGACCACTTACGGCAGCATGCTTAGTGCCGGCTACGGTGGTGGTACGGCCAACATGGAATGGGAATCACTGACTGGCTTTAACATGGGCTCCTTCAGCACAACTTTGACTCCTTACGTCCAAGTCGTGCCGCAGTACCAGTACTACCCAACCATTGGGGCCAACTCCAACTACTCTTCAGCAGTTCACCCATTCATCGGGACTTACTACTCAAGAATTGAAGACTACAAGCGCTTCAAGTTCAACAAGTTTGTTTACCTTGGTTCCAAGTACAAGATCGTGGACCAAAAGAAGCTAGGGACCAGTTCCTACAACTCCGACTTCACGACTTACGCCAACGGCTTGCGGCAGATCAATTCCCGCAAGGGCGGCCAGTTCATCAACCTGATTTCTATTCAGAACCATATGCCGTACAACAACTGGTACCCGAAGAACTACTATGCCGGCAAGATTTCCGGTGATCTTTTTGACGACGGCAGCATCAGAACGCAAGTGGCGACCTACATCATGGGGACCCACTACACTGACCAGGCGGTCAAGAAGTTCATCAAGCAGATTGACAAGATCAAGAAGCCAATTACCCTGGTCTTCTACGGTGACCACTACCCGTCAATCGTTTCCCAGTCATACACGTCTAAGTACCCGGTCCAAATGCACTCGACCCGCTACTTCATCTACTCCAACAAGTACGCCCGTCAGCACGGGGCTAAGGCTAAACTGACTTCCAAGACCAACTACGTCAACACCAGTGACTTCATCGCCATGATGCTGGAACAAACCAACAGCAAGGTTACGGCTTACCAGGCACTTTTAACTGAAGTGCACAAGAAGCTGCCAGCCTTGACGATCAGCTACAGCGATGACACCGGCTTTACCCTGGTTGACCAGAAGGGCAAGGAAGTTGACCCGAAGACCTTGACCAGCTCACAACAAGCCCTGCTCAAGGACTACGAAATGATCCAATACGACATGACGGCTGGTTCAGCATATGCCTTGAAGATCAAGGGTTTCTACACCATGAAGAAATAATTTGATTTATTGCAATAAAAGGGACTAAGGAGGATTAGTCCCTTTTTTTGTCTTTTGAAATAAAAAAAGGGGGCAATGATGGCTCATAAGCAGCGCGTCGCCTATCTCGATTACCTCCGCCTTGTGGCAATCTTGGGGGTAATCACTATCCATGTGGCTACGTCTCTCAACTTCTACCGGCAGGATTACGCGAGCTTAAACTGGCAGATCCTCAGCTTCTGGGACGGCTTGAGCCGCTTTTGCGTGCCGGTTTTTATCATGATTTCCGGGGCTGTTTTTCTGAATCCGGATTTTGACTTGAGCTGGGAAAAGCTTTTTAAAAAATACCTGCGCCGGATCGTAGTCAGCTACTTAATCTGGCAGCTGATTTATTGTGGCTGGTACTATTTCGCCAAGGGGGGCGACCTGGTGACCGTGGCTAAGTTCCTGATCGGCAGCTATGACCACCTGTGGTATCTGCCGATGATTGCCGGCCTTTACCTGGTGACGCCGCTTTTGCGGCCGCTGGCCAGAAGACGGCAGCTGCTCGAATACTACCTCTCGCTGGCCCTGCTCTTTGCTTGGCTTTTGCCGACCGGCCTGGACTTAATCCGCCTTTGGCCAAACCCGCCCAAGCATATGGCTGACGCGCTTGCCGCTTTTAAGCGCCTGCTGGGCAAGCTGGACCTGCAAACGGTAATGGGCTTTGGGGGCTACTACATGGCTGGCTACTACTTTAGCCAGGTCCACATGAGCAAGCGCAACCTGTATTTTGTCCAGGCCCTGGGCCTGCTGGGGGCTGGAGCGACAATCGTCTTGTCTGGCTGGCTGACGGCGAAGGCCGGCCATTTGCGCCTGACCTTGTACAGCTATAATTCCTTTTTTGTCCTGCTGGAGAGCAGCGCGGTTTTTCTCAGCCTGCAGACGCTCAAGCCCCGGCTTTGGTCAGAAGAAGTTTTAGGGGAATTGGCCGGGTCTGTAATGGGCATTTACCTGCTGCACCCGTTATTGATTTACTACTGGAGTAAGACGCCGGTCTGGCAGCTGGCGGCAAGTAATTCTGCCTGGCTGCCTGGCTTGGTAATTTTGATTTTTGCCAGCAGTCTGGCTATCGTCTGGCTCTTGCGCAGGAGCAGATTTTTGGCCCGCTGGCTTTTATAGGCTTGACCCGAAGGCGAATTCATGTTATTTTTATAAAAACGCGACAATGAAGTAGCTGCTTGGTTCAGCGTTCAGAGAACTAGCGGTTGGTGCGAGCTAGACAGGCCAGGCAGACGAAATACAGCGCGGGGAAGGAGAACCCCGTTAAGAAGCTCCCAAGAGGCACTTTGTGCGAACGTGGGTGGTACCACGGCTAAGACAGAATTTAGTCGTCCCTGGATCTTTTGATCTGGGGACTTTTTTTATTTGGAGGCAGAAATGGCTAATTTTGACATTTTGGAAGATTTGAAATGGCGCGGCGCCATCAACCAGGAAACTGACGAGGAAGGCTTGCGGGATTACCTGGCCAAGCATGACGACCTGGCCCTTTACTGCGGGACTGACCCGACGGGTGACTCCCTGCACATCGGTCACTTGATTCCCTTCATGATCTTGAAGAGATTCCAGCTGGCCGGCTACAAGCCAGTCATCGTTATCGGCGGGGGCACGGGGTCAATCGGTGACCCATCCGGCCGGTCAACTGAACGGGTCCTGCAGTCTGAAGAAACGATCAAGCACAATGAAGAAGCTTTGACGGCGCAGATGGTGAAGCTCTTTGGCACGGAAAACTTCCGCATCGTCAACAACCGTGACTGGCTGGGCAAGATGACCCTGCTGGAATTCCTCCGCGACTACGGCAAGCTATTCCAGGTCAACAACATGCTGAACAAGGAAGTCGTGGCCAGCCGGCTGGAAAACGGGATCTCCTTCACTGAATTCTCCTACCAAATCCTGCAAGCCATCGACTTCTACATCCTGAACCGGGACCACGGCGTCCAGATGCAGATCGGCGGGGCTGACCAATGGGGCAACATCACGGCCGGGATCGACTTGATCCACCGCCTGGAAGGGGCAGACCGGCCAGCCTTTGGTTTGACCATCCCATTGATGCTGAAGGCCGACGGGACCAAGTTCGGCAAGTCCGCCGGCGGTGCTGTCTGGCTGGACCCGGAAAAGACCAGTCCTTACGAATTCTACCAATTCTGGATCAACCAGGACGACCGGGACGTGATCAAGTACCTCAAGTACTTCACCTTCCTCAACCACGAAGAAATCGACGCCTTGGAAGAAAAGGTCAAGACTGAACCATGGAAGCGGGAAGCCCAAAAGCGCCTGGCTGAAGAAGTAACCAAGTTCGTTCACGGCGAAGAAGGCTTGAAGGAAGCCCAAACGGTCACTGAGGCCCTCTTCTCCGGCAATGTGAAGGACTTGACCACCAAGCAGGTAGAAATCGCCCTGGCCAAGGCGCCAAGCGCTGAGAGCGGGGCAGAAAAGAAGAACCTGGTTGACTTCCTGGTTGACACCAAGATTGAATCATCCAAGCGGCAGGCACGAGAAGACGTTAACAACGGCGCCATCTATGTCAACGGCGACCGGATCCAGGACACCGACTTTGAAGTTGACCCGGCGGCTGCTTTTGACGGCAAGTTCGTCATCATCCGTAAGGGCAAGAAGAAGTACACCCTGGTGCACATCAAGGGCTAAAAAAGATTTTTAGAAAGTTTCCAGTTGGAAGCTTTCTTTTTTGTTTACTTTTTATCCTTTTGCCGAAAAGAAGCCGGCATGTTACAATTAAGGCGCTGCTGTAGCTCAGGAGGTAGAGCACCGCCGTGGTAAGGAGGAGGTCGCCAGTTCAAATCTGGCTAGCAGCTTAATTTAGTCTAAATAGAAATAAATAAGGCTAAATAAATCTATCTAAATAGCGGTTTTCAAGGAGAAAGGTTGATCTGCTTGAAATGAAATTAAACGTGAAATAGAGTGTTTGCCACACAAGAAATCACAGTGTGACTTAGTGTGACAGAAAAAGAAATATTAAGAAACAAGGCGCAGTAGAAATAGCATAAGAGCAGGCTTTAGAGCCTGCTTTTTTGTGTGACAAGGGATGTTCTGATGTGGAATTAGTATAAAATAGAGAGTAAAAGATAATGCAACTGCAGTATATATGATATGTGCCAGAGTTTTGCAGAGATAGAAATGAATGGGGACTAACGAAATGGCTATTACAGAATACGAAGATAAGATTCAAGAGATTATTGACAAGAATGACCACGACAGTTTCATTACTGACTTTTTGAGCGTGTACGAAAAAATTCCACGTTCTACGATTACTAAACTACGTAAAGGGATTGGACGGGTCAATCTGTCTAAAGAACCTGGTGAGGTTTATTTAAAGAATAAGCTTTACTACAAGGAAACAGATCAACCGTTGATGCAAGTTTACGTTGACTTAGAAAGAAAAGTGAGCGATCTTGGATCTAAGCCACGCTATATTTTTGTGACTGACTTCAAAGACATTTTGGCAAAGGATACAAAGACTGATGATAGTTTGAGCATCAAGTTTGAAGATCTGCCACAGTATTTTGAATTCTTTCTTGCTTGGAATGGAATTGAAAAGGTGGATTTTGATAAAGAGAACCCAGCTGACGTACGTGCAGCTGAGCGTTTTGCTAAACTGTATGACATCATCACTAGGGATAATCCGACTGCTACCGCACATGGTTTAAATCTGTTCCTGATCAGATTGCTTTTTTGCTTGTTTGCTGAAGATACGGGGATGTTTAAGCGGGATGAGTTTACCAATGACATTATGGCCTATACTAAGGCGGACGGTAGTGATCTTGATGACTTTATAAAAAAGTTGTTTGAAAATCTGGATGTTCATGAAGAGCAGAGAGATGCTTCATTGCCGAGCTGGGTTAAGAAATATCCTTATGTTGACGGTGATTTATTTATTGAGCCGCACGAATCGCTCAAGTTTACGACTGAAAGCCGTACTAAGATTATTGATGCTGGCAAGAAGTTGGATTGGACATCAATTAACCCAGATATTTTGGGTTCAATGCTTCAAGCGGTAGCGAGTGAAGACAAGCGGAGCCATTTAGGGATGCACTACACATCGGTTCCGAATATCATGAAAGTAATCAAGCCCCTATTTTTAGATGATTTGAGGGAAGAGTTTGAAAATGCAAAAGGAAATGTAGACAGACTTAATGAGTTGTATGCTCGTATTGGGAAAATTAAATTTATGGACCCAGCATGTGGCTCTGGGAATTTCTTAATCATTACGTATAAAGAGCTCCGGCAACTTGAAATTGACATCCTTAAAGAGCTTAACAATATGGGGACTTCTACCATGTATGTCCCATCTGTAACGTTGGATCAGTTTTATGGTATTGAAATTGAGGATTTTGCCTGTGATGTAACTCGATTGTCACTGTGGATTGCAGAGCACCAGATGAATGTTAAATTGCACCAGGAAATCAAAGACGCAGTTCGTCCAACATTACCGCTTAAAAAGGCAGGGGATATTGTTTGTGGTAACGCATTACGGCTAGACTGGAGTAAGATCCTCCCACATGAAGAAAAAGATGAAGTGTATTTATTTGGGAATCCACCGTATTTGGGCTCAAGTTTACAAGATAAAAAACAAAAAGAAGATATGGAGTTACTTTTTAAATCAGTCTTGTCTAAGTATAAGAATCTAGATTATATATCATGCTGGTTTTATAAAGGGGCATGCTATATTACTGGTACAAAAGCAAAGTGTTCGTTTGTTTCGACAAATTCGATATGTCAAGGTGAGCAAGTTGGATTATTATGGCCAACACTACTGGATATGTCAGAAATATTTTTCGCATACCAGTCATTTAAATGGAGTAATTCAGCCAGAAAGAATGCTGGTGTCACTGTATCAATTATTGGATTAGAGAGTAAGGAAGAAAAGACAGAAGCAAGATGGATATATGCAGCTAATGGTATGAGAAGAAGAGCTGAAGAAATTTCACCATATCTGGTTGCAAGTAAAAGTGTCATTGTGCCTAGGACTGCTAGCCCTATAAATGGTTTCCCTAGAATGGTGAAAGGGAGTCAACCATCAGATGGAGGAAATTTAATATTAAGTCAAGAAGATGCCAATAAGGTAAAAGGAGAGATACCAAACAATATATTAAGGAGGTATGTTGGGGCTAAGGATTATATAAATGGCTATTCCAGATATTGTTTGTGGATGAACGACAAGACATACAAAGAGTATAAGAATGTCCCACTTATTCAAGACCGAGTAAGCAAAGTGTATTCTTTTAGGCAGAGCGCAAAATCTTCTGCTGCCAGAAAGGGTAGTACAACGCCTTGGGAGTTTTTACAACGAGGAGAATATGCTTCTGCGTACGGTGAAGATATAGTAACTAATAAACGGACGATAGTTGCGCCACGTGTTTCGTCCGAGTCTCGCATGTACATTCCATTTGGCATTGTTGATTCATCAGTTATTATTTCTGATTCTGCCATGGCGATTTACGATGCTCCATTATGGCTTTTGGGGCTCCTGGAATCACGTATACATATGACTTGGCTAAGAGCTGTTGGTGGTAGATTAAAGACAGACTATCGCTACTCTGCCGGACTTGTTTACAATACTTTCCCAGTACCAGAGATGTCTACACGACGCAAAAACGAAATTGAAAATCTTGTACTCAATATTTTAGACATCCGTGAAGAAGAGGGCGGCACTTTAGCTGAACTATATGGATCGCCATTAGCAGAAAAGAATCCGAAGCCAATGAATGCAAGACTTCTTGAAGCCCACCAAGAGCTAGATCGGGTTGTTGACAGGGCATATAAGCCGTCTGGATTTAAAGATGATGCTGAGAGACTTTCGATGTTGTTAGAGATGTATGCGGAAAAAGTTAAGGATGTGAAGTAGTATGTTGAAAAATGTTTCAGATAATATCGTAGAAATTAACTACCATCAAACAGGAAAAAGCACAAACACCAATGAGCTGGGGATGCGGGAAATGCAGGCGAAGGTCTACGCTAAACGTAATTCGCAATATCTTTTGGTAAAGGCTCCGCCAGCATCTGGTAAGTCACGTGCATTGATGTTTGTTGCTTTAGATAAATTGGCCAATCAGGGCGTAAAAAAGGTCATTGTGGCGGTTCCAGAAAGATCTATTGGTAAATCCTTTAAGAACACGGAACTGGCCAAATACGGCTTCTACGAGGACTGGATTGTTGATCCTCAGTATGACTTAACTTTACCCGGCGGAGATATGGGGAAAGTTGACAAACTAGTTGAGTTTTTGAAAAACGATGATCCTAGCGCCAGAATAGCAATTTGTACTCATGCAACTTTGCGCTTTGCGTATGAACGAATTGAAAACGATCATGTTTTTGATGATGTGATGGTTGCTATCGATGAATTTCACCATGTTTCTGCTGATGATAGCTCGGTTTTAGGACAAGCTTTAAAGAACATCCTACGTAATTCAACTGCTCATGTTTTTGCTATGACAGGTTCATACTTCCGGGGAGATTCAGCTCCAATCTTGACACCAGATGATGAAGCTATGTTTGATAAGGTAACCTACACTTACTATGAACAACTGGACGGTTACCGTTATTTAAAGTCTTTTGGTATTGACTACAAGTTTTATCAAGGCTCTTACTTGGAAGCCATTGATAAAGCTCTTGATACGACAAAAAAGACCATTGTCCACATTCCTAATGTCAATTCCGGTGAATCTACTAAAGATAAATATGGGGAAGTAGACGCAATTTTTGACGCAATCGGCAGCGTTGTTGGACAAGATGAAAATACTGGGATTTACACGATCAAAGATAAAGAGACTGGACAGCTGTTAAAAGTAGCTGATCTGGTTACTGAAGATGGGCGTGAGAAAGTCCAAGAATATCTGCGTACTATGAATTCTGCGGATGATCTAGATATTTTGATCGCCTTGGGGATGGCAAAAGAGGGCTTTGACTGGTCTTTCGCTGAACAAGCACTAACAATTGGTTACCGTCATTCTTTGACTGAAGTGGTACAGATCATCGGCCGTGTAACTCGTGATAGTTCTAATAAGAGTCACTCACAGTTTACGAACTTGATTGAACAGCCTGATGCAAAGAATGAAGATGTTGAATATGCTGTCAATCAGATTTTAAAGGCGATTTCAGCATCCCTGTTAATGGAACAAGTTCTTGCTCCACAGATTCATTTAAAGCCACGTAAACATGAACATGATCCTCAACCGAGTGATGATGATAATAATGGCGGAGCAAATATTTACGTCAAAGGTCTGGCTGAGATAACGTCAGATAAAGTACGTAACATTCTCGAGAATGATATGAATGATTTGCAGGCAGCAATTTTACAGGATAGTGCAGTTAAGAAAGGGATCGCAGCTGATGTTGCTGCCGAGGAAATGAACAAGATATTGATTCCAAAGGTCATCATGACTCGCTATCCTGACCTTACTGATGATGAAGTTGAGCAAGTCAGACAATACACTGTTGCTCAGATTAATTTGCAACATGCTGAGACAGATACTGCGGTTGATGAGCAGGGAAAGACCAATGACTTTTTGAAAATGGCCGATAAATTTGTCAACATTGATGACCTGGATATTAATTTGATTGACTCCATCAATCCATTCCAAAGAGCATACGATGTTATTTCTCAGAATATTAATAGTGATGTCTTGAGAAAGATTCAGAGCGCTATTGATGCAAATAAGTACAAGTTTGATGATCAAGAATTGATTTTTCTTTACCCTAAAATCAAGCAATTCGTTGTTGAAAATAGCCGTAAGCCAAGCAAGGACTCTCATGATGAAATGGAAGTTAAGCTGGCTTATGCTTTGTCAGCCTTGAAGGTGTTGAGAGCTAAAAAGGGAGCACAAAATGGACAAGCCAATTAGAAGTTTAGAGGACATCTTTGCGGATCCAGATGCGGCAACGCTGTTGGCTCCGGATAAGAAGCCAGTTATCAACTACGATCCAGACGTAGAAGGGTTCAAAGAAATCATTGACTGGGTTAAACAGCATGGTGGTAAAGAGCCACAAAAAACAATGGATCTGACTGAGCGTAAGATGTTCTCTCGCTTAAAGGGGATACGGAACAACCCAGATCGCTGTCAGAAGTTGAAAGAATATGATGAGCTGCATTTGTTGGGTGAGGCTGACGGTAGCAGCGAAAAAGAGAGAGAAGCAAAGGCTATTAAACAAGAAAAGATGGACTTTGATTCTCTAGATGATATTTTGACTGATGATTCTCTCTTATTTGACGATAGTCAGGAAGATATGGAATTGAACAGTAAGCTTTTTGACACCGCCAAATTTAAGCAAATACTGACAAAGAAACAGGAAGAAGAAAAATCTGTCCGGAATAAGATGGACGGCTTCAGCAAGTACGAGCCAATGTTCAAGCAAATTCAAGCTGGAATATCATCTGGTCAGCGTCAACTGGTTAAATTTCAGAATCCAGAAAAGAATCTCAAGGAGCACAGATTTTATATCTTGAATGGTCAATTGATCTATATTGAGGCAATTGGTGATCTTCAGCTTCGGGAAAGTAGTGATAGCAAAAGCCGTAAGGATGCACGGGCACACGTCATTTATGAAAACGGGACGGAGAACTTCCCATTTATCCGCGGGCTAGCCTCATCCTTATATGGAAGTAAACAGCGTCGCACGGTGCCAGGATACATTGTGACTGAACCTATGCAGAAGGAATATAAACTGACCAATGACGACTATGTGACTGGCTATGTTTATGTTTTGAAGTCACTTAGTCAGAATCCGCAAATACTTGAGATTGAAAAGGAACACGATCTATATAAGGTTGGTGTTACTGAAAATACAGTCGAAGAGAGGACTGCTAATGCTGAAAATGAACCAACCTATCTATATGCACCTATTCAAATTGTAGAAAAGATTAAAGTCATCAACCTTAACGCTAAGACGTTAGAAAAAACAATTCACCATGCTCTGGCAGAATATCGGCTGGATGTTGATATCAAAGCCGCTAATGGTAAGATCATCCATCCTATGGAATGGTTTGTTGTAGACTTAAACACCATTGAAACGGTTGTTGGCAAATTAATTACCCAATTAAGAGTTAAACAGCTTGATGGGATGCAAAATTAAGTTAGGTGAAAAAAAGAGCGAAGCACTTCAGTTGAAGTACCTCGCTCTTTTTATCTGCTTCTGTTTAGAAGTCACATACTGTTACTTACGAGTCAGTAAGATAAGCTTTGATTTACGTAATACGAAATCATGTTATAATAGAGATAGAAAACGTAATACAAAATCAAAAGGAGAGATTTACCATGCCAAGAGGTGGATTTAGGGAAGGGGCAGGGCGTCCGAAAAGTGGCCGTAAAGTTCATACGATTAGGGCAACTGATGATGAATGGAAGCTAATTAAAGCCTATGCTGAGCAAGTAAAATTAGGCAAATTGCCGGAATTATTAAAGGCGAAGGAAGTTAAGCTAGTTAAAGAGCCAAAAGCTGCTGTAAAGAAGGCGAAGAGAACTAAGAAACTTGGTCAACTGGCACACGCTACCATCATTTTTGGCAACCCGGAAAAGATCAAGTATGGTTGTTTTTTCTGTGTTCCAGATGGGAAGATGTACGCTATTAAAGCCTACTTCTGTCCAATAAATGAGGCGCCTGCAAGCGTATGGGATGCATTAGATAGGGTGGTTGTTACCTATGGCTACCTTGTGCCTACCCCAGGAGGCTGGACTTGGAAAAATGTAGATGGTCAAAGACTTTTAGGACCAGATCCAGAAATATTGTCTAGAAAAAAGACAATCAAAGCCGCATTCGCTTGTTGGCTATCTGAATTACTGGCAAATCAAAAGGCGGTTAGAGCTAAGGAACTTCAAGAAAGATAGATAAGACTGAGCTAAAATTTAACAAATAGTACATTCCTATAAAAATGAAATGACCTCCGAAATTAATGTTCTAATTTCGGGGGTCGTTTTAGTTAGTGTGACTCTTTTTATTAAAAAATATATTTGGATCGCTCTTCATAAACATGGAGGTCCCAACGCTTGACAATATTATTTTCAGAATAGAGTAGTTCACAAAGTGTATCAGCAATGGACGTAAAAACAAAGTCTTTTTCAATAATTTGGTGTTTTTGGAACTCTAAGTCGCTACAAAGTTTTCCGAAATCCCTAGATAATTTTTCTTTCGCCAATTGCAAGAATAAATTGAACAC
>NZ_KV793151.1:0-3740 GCF_001808415.1 Lactobacillus sp. HMSC08B12
GCTCAAATCGTTGATGAAGGCCTTAAATGCAATGAAACACTGAAGAACACATACGACTTCATGCAGGATTTCGTGTATGCTTTAGCAGACAAAGATACGAAAAAATTAACGATCTGCTCGACAGTAATATCGGTCAGTATTGTGAGCAATTGAAAACAACCATACGGATCTTCAGAAAGAACAGGAGGGCTGTCATTAATGGTGCCAAAATGTCGTACTCAAATGGCTGCCTAGAGGGCGTTAATCGTAAGATCAAACAAATTGAACGTACAGCCCTATGGCTATTCTAATTTCACTCACCTTTTGAAAAGGATCAGACTAGAGCAGAACATCATTTGCTTCAAAAAAAGCACTAAACAGACGTGTTCTGTTTAGTGCCTTCATCAAACATATGTAAGATTTCTTGACAAGCATCAGTAAGATTTGACAAAGAGCCACAAAAACAAGCCGCTGACCTAGTCAACGGCTTGTCTGCTGCTTATCTTACTTTTCCAGCATTTCTTCAAATGCTACTTCATATTTAGGAATATCGCCGGCACCCATGAAGACAATGCAGTCACCCTTGTAAGCCAAAAGATCCTTCAGATTGTCGAAGTCAATGACTTCAGCGCCTGGAATCTGGCTGGTGATGTCTTCACTCTTGATGTCGCCCGCTGCTTCTCTGGCTGACCCGTAAATTGGCGTCAAGAAGGCCTTGTCGACCCCCTTCAGAATTTCCACGTATTCTTCTTCGAATTCCTTGGTTCTGGAGTAAGTGTGCGGCTGGAAGATGGTAACCAGCTTCCGGTCCGGGAACTTCTGCCGGGCAGCTTGAATCGTAGCCCGCAGTTCAGTTGGGTGGTGGGCGTAGTCATCAATGACCACCGTGTCACCAAAGTCCTTTTCGCTGAAGCGGCGCTTGGCCCCGGTGTACTTGACCAGACCCTTTCTGACTACATCAAGGTCGATGCCTTCAGTAAAGGCAATGGCAATAACCGCCGTGGCATTCATCACATTATGGTCACCGAAAAGGTGGATGGTGAATTCGCCTAAGTCTTTCCCATTAGCCCGGACATGGAACTTGGCCCCTTCAGTGGTCTTAACCACGTCAAAGGCCTGGAAGTCATCGCTGTCTTTCAAGCCGTAAGTGTACTTCTTAGCGGTCTTTGGCTGGATCTTCTGCAGGCGTTCGTCATCGCCCCAGACAAAAAGCCCCTTCTTAGTCTGGTCAGCCGCCGTCTGGAAGGCTGAGGCATAGTCGTCTCTGTCCTTGAAGTAGTCAGGGTGGTCAAAGTCAACATTGGTCATGATCTGGTAGTCCGGGTGGTAGGCCAGGAAGTGCCGCCGGTATTCGTCAGCTTCGTAGACGAAGAAGCGGGAGTCCTTGACCCCCTTCCCCATCCCGTCACCGATCAGGAAAGAAGTCGGAGCGGCTTCGCCCAAAACCGTTGCCAAAAGGCCGGTGGTTGAAGTCTTGCCGTGGGAACCCGCAACCCCGATACTGGTGTACTGCTGGACGATTTCTTCAACCGTGTCCGGGTAGCTTTGCCACGCCACGCCCTTTTCCTCGCAAGCGGCAACTTCAATGTTGTCGCTCTTGAAGGCGTTGCCCTTGACGATTACCTGGCCGCTTTCCTTGATGTTGTCTTTAGAGAAGGAAGCAACTTCAATCCCAGCGGCTTCCAGTGGATCCTGGGTGAAGGTGTACTTGTCGATATCACTGCCGGCAACCTTGTAGCCCAGGTCGTGCAAAATCAAGGCCAAGGAAGCCATCCCGGTCCCCTTGATCCCAATAAACCAAATTTGTTTAGTCTTGTCTAACATTTTTTCGCTCCATTTGTTTCAAACGTTCGACCCTTATTTTATCATTCTTGGGCCAAGAAAAAAGAGCTCCGGGCCATAATCAGCCGAAAGCTCTTTATGTTTTGCCGTTTTTTAACAATTACAGGGTGATAGCGCCGCTGGCCAGCAGTTCGTCACACTTGGTCGGTTCAAATTCGTCACCGATCTTGAAGCTGTCCGGAACAACCATGATCCCCCGCTTTTGCGGAGCATGAGCCAAGCCCAGTTCTCTGGCTGAGCAGATCATCCCGTCTGATTCAACCCCGCGCAAGGTGCCTGGCCAAATCTGGGCCCCAGTTGGCATCAAAGTACCTGGCAGAGCCACAACGACCTTTTGCCCTTGGGCGATGTTTGGTGCCCCGCAGACAATTTGGTGGTCCTGACCATCGCCAACGTCAATTTGCGTTACGTGCAAGTGGTCAGAGTCCGGGTGCACTTCACAGCTTTTAACGTAGCCATAAACCAAGGTTGGCTTGGCCACAGTCAGCTTGTCGGAAAAACCAACGCTGGCCAGTTTTTCGTTTAAAGCTGCGACTTGGTCTTCATCCAGCTTGACTTCGCCGTTTGGCAGCTTGTCGTAGTCCAGTACTTGGTCAACGTTAAAGAAGTTGAAGCCGGTCAATTCGCCCTTGCCGTCCGTAACCCGGGTTACGTCGGCCTTTTCTTCGAAATTGCTTTCGCCATCGCCTTGCGCCAAGATGACGATCAAAGTGTTGGGATAGCTTACTTTGTTAATACTAGTGATCATTTGATCTCAAGTCCCCTCTTATCTAGTCAAGCGACCGCAAAAATGCTTCTACTTCCTGCTTGGTCTTGCGGTCTCCATTAACTAGTCTACCAATTTCTTGCCCATCTTGGTAGACAACAAATGAAGGAATTCCCATAATGTTCATTTCCTTGCACAAGTCGATAGAACCGTCCCGGTCGATCTTGATGAACTTGCTGTCTGCGAAGTCAGCTTCGATTGCTGGCATGGCAGGTTCCAAAAAGCGGCAGTCTGAGCACCAGTCAGCAGAAAATTCGACAACCGTCCGCCCGCTCTTGACTAAGTCCGCCAGCTTTGCCTGGTCAACTACTTTATATTCTTCCATGTTTGCCTCCTGCTTACTTTTAATAAGAGAAATATTTACTAGCTATTTTAACCGATTTTCCCGGCAAAGGGAAATTTTTTACTTGGCCAGAAAGCCCGCGTGCAGGCAGTAGATCGGCTGCCCCTTGCTGGCAAACTTGTGCTCATACTCAGTTTCCACGTTCTTTTCCACGATTTCTTCGCTTTCGTGGTGGAGGTCAACTGACACGAAGTCAAAGTGCATCCCGTAATTGTTCATGCTCTTGACACTGTAGGCAAACAGGCCGGAGTTGTCGGTCTTGAATTCGATCAACCCGTCGCCGGTCAAGACTGCCTGGTACTTGGCTAAAAAGTCCTTGTAGGTCAAGCGGCGCTTTTCATGCCGGCTCTTTGGCCAGGGATCGCTGAAGTTGAGGTAGATCTTGCTGGTGGAGTTTTCCCCGAAGTAGGCTACCAGGTTGGCCGCGTCGGCGCAGAGGATCTGCAGGTTGTCCAGCCCCTCGTCCAGCTTCTTTTTCAAGATGATGCCGGCTGCCGTCTTCTGGATTTCCATGGCCACGAAGTTGCGGTCAGGGTGCTGCTTAGCCAAAGTAGTAATAAACTGCCCCTTGCCTGAGCCGACTTCGATTTCAATTGGCTTGTCGTTGCCAAAGCGGGCTGCCCAGTCGATCTTTTCCGCTGGATCCGGCCAGTCCAAGGCGCTTTCCGGGTGCTCTTCTACCAGTTTGTTTGCCCAAGGCTTGTTCTTTAAACGCATGTCTTTCTCTCTGTTCTTTCTAATTCTTAGTTTTATCTATATCTTATTTTACCGTTTGCTTTTTTACCGAATTCAAAAACATATCCAATGCTA
>NZ_KV793152.1:0-8472 GCF_001808415.1 Lactobacillus sp. HMSC08B12
ATTAATACTTTTTAACAGTCACAACCTTTTCCCTCTCCTTTTCTCATCTCTTTAATTCGCTTTCTTTTGAAATTATCATATATAGCCATACTGATCAAGGAAACTCTCCATTTGCTTTTATCAATCATTCATCTGAAATATGTCCTTGTATACGCAAAAAATCTCGCCTCAGTGTTGAGACAGGGTGCATCCCTCAATTAACAATATCGTAAACTTGTATATCGTAAACTTGTAAAGTATAATATTGTAAACTGTATTATTGCTAACGAGGTGTTTCAATGTTTATCGGCAGAAATCAAGAGCTTACAGCTTTGAATAAGCTCTATCAAGAAGACAGCTTTCAATTTGCGGTCATCTATGGCCGCCGTCGTATCGGGAAAACTAGCTTGATCAACCAATTTCTTAAAGGCAAGCGGGCCATCTATTTTACTGGTCTTGAAGAAAACGCCTTGGAAAACCTGGCCCGTTTTTCTGACGCGATTCACGCCTACGAAGATCCCAGCTATCTGGATGGACCTAATTTTGCTTCCTTTGAGCAGGCCTTCAAATACCTCGTCCATCTCTCTGAGAAAAATGGCCGCTTAATCTTAGTCATCGATGAATTTCCTTACCTGGCGAAAGCCTATCCGCCAATCAGCTCAATGCTGCAATCCTACATCGACCATTATTTTAAACAGAACAAACTCTTTCTTATCCTCTGCGGCAGCTCCATGCCCTTCATGGAAAAGCAGGTCCTTGGCTACAAGAGCCCGCTTTATGGCCGCAGAACTGCCCAGTTTAAGCTGAAACCCTTCAGCCTGCATGATGCCGAAGAATTTTTCCCGCAATTAAATAAGGAAGAAGTTTTTGAACTCAATGCCATCACCGGCGGAATTCCCCTCTACCTCTCCCTGATGTCTCCCAAAAAATCCCTTAGGGAGAACATCAAGGACAATTTCTTAACCACCAGCGCCATGCTCTATGACGAGCCGATGAGTCTGCTCAATCAAGAACTCCGCGAGCCGGCAAGCTACAGCTCCATCATCAGTGCCATCGCGGCCGGGGCCAGCCGGCAGTCAGAGATCTCAACTAAAACTGGTATTGCCAGCGGAGCCCTTAGCCCGTACCTGGACAATTTGATCGACCTGGGCATTGTCGAAAAACGGTTGCCGGTTACGGAACTTGATAAAGCCAGAAGCCGAAAGACCATCTATGCCATCAAAGATGGCATGTTCCGCTTCTGGTATACTTTCGTCGGCAAACGGGTCAGCTTTATCGAACGGGGGATTACCGAGCCAATTTTAGACTACATCATTAAGCAGCTCCCCCACTTCATGGGACCAGAATTTGAAAAACTCTCCCAAGAATACCTCTGGTCCAAACTGTTTGATCCAGACCTGGTGCCAGAGCCTTTTGTCAACTTAGGCAACTGGTGGGGACCGGATCCCAAGGAAAAGAAGCAAGTCGAAATGGACATTGTCGGTTTCGATGACCAAAAGCTGAACGGCTACTTTGGCGAATGCAAGTGGAAAAACGAACCGATCTCCGCGGATATCCTCGAAACTCTCATCTACCGAAGCAGCCTCTTCCCCACTCCTAAGGAAAATTACTACCTGTTCTCCAAGACCGGCTTTACTGATAAATGCCAGCAGCTTGCCCAGCAAGTCGACTGCCACTTAATTACCTTCGACATGATGTAAGTCTAAAAATAGAACCCCATACGCAAAAACATCCCGCCTCAGAGTTGAGACAATGTCATTAAGTTAAGGGATTGACATTGAGAGTTGAGACAGGATGTTTTTTATGTCAGTTTTGCTTTCTTATAGTAATGCAACATACACAAGAATTATTGCTAATAAGACTGCAGCTACAACCGTAATGATATTGATCACCTTTTTTACTCTATCAGACACAGAATCACTTCTCAAGAGTTCATAGCTGCCTAAGCCTACGACAGATATCGGAATGATACTCCAGTAGTTGCTATTCCTATTGGTTAGCTGCTCAACTATATAAGCAAAAATAAACAGAATTAACGTTACCGAAAAAACTTTCATGAAAATCTGTTTCATAACACTACAGATTAATCCTTCCATTGTTAGGATAAGCATCGTGTTTATCCCAATACTTCGCTATTATCGTGCCTGGAGAATTGTAATTCAAAGCATAATCAATAAATGTACTGGTAACAGCACCTGCAGTACCAAACTTCTTAATAATTTTTTGGCGAATCAATCTACTCAACTTTTTCCGACCCACTTTTTTTACAGCAGCTTTTATCCCTGCTGCAGTTAATTTATCTATACCTCTACCCACAAGCAAACTGATTATTACATCAATTGCTGCGGCGGCCTGTGCAACGGTAATCCCTTTTCACGAGGATCTTGAGGAGATTGTTTTTTGACTCTTGAATACAGATACAGATGGGATTTGTCCATCATTTAATTCATCTCGAATCAGCGCCTTAATGTAGTTCCTTGAAAACTCAGGATGAGATTTTTGTAAAATATCAGCAAGTTGATCAATTCGTTCATCAGACCAATACTTTTTGTCAATCTCAATATTCTTGTCAGGTAAACTCATCGCTTCATTCAAGTTAGTTTTCGCACTTACGCTAGCAGCACTGAATGGCAAAAAAATTGTTACAGTAATCATGGTAACAAAAAAGACAGTTAGATATCGTTTACACTTTTTCATCATTCTTCCTCCGAATTTATTTCATCTTTTATGATACTACCAAGTCTTCAACCAGTAAATAATGATTTTATCGCTTTTAAGCAATAAAATCTCATTTTCTATTTCTTACGCAAAAACATCCCGCCTCAGAGTTGAGACAGGATGTTTTTTTATGTCAGAAAGGGTTCAATTTTATAAGGAAGGAATTAGTCTTCGCGGGAGTAGCTTGCTACGTCCTTGCTCAGCTTGTCCATGAACTCAGCCAGGCTTTCGGAGTTTTGTTCTTCAGTCCCGTAAGGACGAACGTTAACCGTGCCAGCGTTCATTTCATCATCCCCAAGCACCAGAGTGTAAGGTACCTTTTGGGTTTGTGATTCACGGATCTTGTAGCCCAGCTTTTCATTTCTGAAGTCGATTTCTGCTCTGAAGCCCTTGGCTACCAGTTCGTCGCGAACCTTCTTAGCGTAGTCTGAGTGAGCGTCCAGGTTAACTGGAATGATTTCAGCTTGAACAGGAGCCAGCCAAGTTGGGAAGGCACCCTTGTAGATTTCAGTCAGGTAAGCGATAAAGCGTTCCATAGTACCGACAATCCCGCGGTGGATCATAACTGGACGGTGTTCTTCGCCATCAGCGCCGATGTATGACAGTTCAAAGCGTTCTGGCAGCATGAAGTCCAGTTGGATGGTTGACATGGTTTCGTCATTGCCCAAAGCAGTCTTGGTTTGGATGTCCAACTTTGGACCGTAGAAGGCAGCTTCACCTTCAGCTTCAACGTAGTCCAGGCCCATGTCGTCCATGGCTGCCTTCAGCATGCTTTGGCTTCTTTCCCACATTTCATCGTTGGCAAAGTACTTGTCAGTGTTCTTTGGATCCCGGTATGAAAGACGGAAGTAGTAGTCATTGATGTCGAAGTCGTGGTAAACGTCCATGATGATTTGCAAAGTTCTAGCAAATTCTTCTTGAACTTGGTCCAGAGCTACAAAAGTGTGACCGTCGTTCAGAGTCATTTCCCGGACACGTTGCAGACCTGACAAGGCACCAGACTTTTCGTAGCGGTGCATCATCCCCAGTTCAGCAATCCGGATTGGTAGTTCCCGGTAGGACCGGATGTGGTGCTTGTAGATTTGGATGTGGGATGGGCAGTTCATTGGCCGCAATTCCAGCATTTCGCCTTCACCCATGTCCATTGGCGGGAACATGTCTTCCCGGTAGTGAGCCCAGTGGCCGGAAGTCTTGTAGGCGTCCAGGTTCATCAAAACTGGCGTGTAAACGTGTTGGTAGCCGGCTGCGACTTCCTTGTCCACGATGTAGCGTTCAATGATCCGGCGGATAGTGGCACCCTTTGGCATCCAGTATGGCAAACCTGCCCCAACCTTAGGGTCAACGAAGAAAAGATCCAGGTCCCGGCCGATAGTCCGGTGGTCTCTTTCCTTGATTTCTGCCCGCCGCTTAAGGTCAGTTTCCAGGTCAGCTTCCTTGAAGAAGGCAGTCCCGAAGATTCTTTGCAGCATTGGGTTTGAGCTCTTGCCCTTCCAGTAGGCACCAGCTACTGACAACAGCTTGAACTTCTTGATCTTGCCAGTGTTTGGCAAAAGCGCGCTAAAGCCAAAGTCAACGAAGTCACCCAGCTTGTAAGCGTTAACCACGTCGCCTTCCTTGGCCAAAAGTTCGCTCTTGTATGGGTCGCCCTTGAAGGCTTCAGCCAGTTCGCTCTTAGCTACTTGTACGTGTTCAATGGCTTCGCCGTTCTTGATAGCCTTTTGCAGGGCCTTTTCCAAGTCTGGCAATTCAGTAACCTTGATTTGGTCTTCCTTGTCAGTTTCGATGAAGAAGCCGTCTTCTGAAACTTCAGCCTGGCCCAGCTTGATTTCCGGGTACTTGTCCTTAACCAAGGCTTCCAAAACGAAGGCAACAGTTGCCCGCAAGACGCTCAAACCTTCAGCGTCCTTGTTGGTCAAAATGGCAACTTCGTGGTCAGCGTCCAGCTGAAAGTCAAGGGGCTTGATTTCCCCGTCAACCTTGCCGGCAACGGCGTTCTTAGCCAGGGAAGTTGAGATGCTGGAAGCAAGGTCAGCAACGGAAACAGCTGCGTCAAATTCTTTCTTTGAGCCATCTGGCAGAGTCAAAGCAAAACTCATTGGTTTAAATCCTCCAAAAACAAAAAAGTCCCGAGCACAAATACATGCTCGGGACGATTAATCATCGTGGTTCCACCCAAAATTCAGGCCTAAAGCGGCCTCTCTTATTGGACTGATAACGGCGTCCAACCTTATCATTTATCTTTTGGGGTCATAGAAGGTGGGGTTCCTCCCAAATGGGGGCTTTCAGAACTGGGCCCCTCTCTCTGAAGCGGGAGGAATCATGTCTTCTATTTACTTTTCGATTATACCCCCTTGCCCAAATAAGACAAGGCTTTTTTGCCATTTTTTTCAAAAAATCTAAGGCAGGCGGCGGTTGTTCCCGTAAACCACCACTTCTTTAGCCAAATAGCGGACCCTTTGCATCAGCCGGGCCGCCTTGACCGGGTCATCCGCGTTCTTGGTCGCGCTAAAGTGGCTCTCCAGGGCCTTCATGTCAAAGTTGGAGCTGAAGAAGGTCGGCAGGTCATTGTCCATCCGGGCCTGGAGAATCACGCCTAAAACGTCGTCTCTTGACCAGGGACTGAGGGTCTCGGCCCCGATGTCATCCAAAATCAAGACATCGCAAGCCGCCAGGCGCTGGATTTCCGTCTGCAGGCTGTTGTCACCGAAGTGGCTGGACAAACCAGCGATAAAGGTCGGCATGTGCAAAAAGATCACCCTGCCGCCCATTTCCGCTACCCGGTTGGCCAGGCCCGCTAAAATGTAGGTCTTCCCGACTCCAAAGTCCCCGCTTAAATAGAGGCCCTTGGCATGGGGATTGCTCTGGTAAGCCTGCAAAAAGGCCCCCACTTCAAACAAGGCCTGCTTGCGGTCATCGGCCATGTCCAAGTCAGCCAGCTTGACCCGGCGCAATTTCTCCGGCAGGTCAATCAACTCAATCCGCCGCTTGGCTGCTGCTTCTTTGTCCCGGCGCTGCTTGTCCTGGCTGGCCTGGTAACGGATCCCGATTAAAGGACCCTCCATGAAAAGCTGGGGCAAATAGCCGCTGATCACCTTGTCGTGGCTGTCTTTTTGCCGGCAGTATTCATAGAGGCTGGCAAAGCTGGCGTCCACGCTCTCCTTAGTCAGCTGGTCCTGGTGGGCCGTCAGAAAGGCCCGGACGTCGGGGTCAGCGAAGACCTGTTTTTTCATCTTTTCAAATGATTCCGCCGAAAAATCCTGCCCGTTCTTGGCTGCCGCGGCCTTAGCCGCGTCACTCAACATGTCGCCAATTGCTCTCATCTAATCACCCTTACTTGTCTTTCTTGTCCGGCCCCTGCAGCATCTTCCGCAGGTCTTCATCAGAAATATTGACCGGCTGGATAAACTGCTTCTTGTTCCAGTCAGTCCCCTGTTCAAGCCGCCGGCTGCCTGAATATGCCGGGTAGTTCTTCTTTTGCCCTGACTGGGCCTGTTTCTTCCCAGCGCGCAGGTGCTTGATAGCGGCTTCCGGGGTCGTGATTCCCTTTTGCAGCCAATCGTTGGCAATCCGGTAGGCCAAATCCCGGGTCAAAACCGGCTGATAGTTGAGGCAAGTGTAGACCAGAACATTGATCAAGTCCATTTCCAGGCCGACATTTTCCCGCAAATCATAGACGATCTGCCGCTCTCTGGCAGTGGTAAAGCCGCCCTTTTCCCGCTTCATGTCATCCAGGAAGTTGACCGGGGACTTGCTCTTCACCAGGTCTAAAAGCTGCTGGTCTTGCTGGTCCACGCTCGGCCGATCCTGCTTTTCTTCCTGACGCTTGATTACCTGCTTGCGGCGGTGGTCAGCCTTGTAGTTGTAGTTGAGGCTCTTTCTGATCGCCGCGGCGTCCAGCTGGTAGCTGCCATGCAGGGTCGGCAGGGTTTCGTTGATAAACTCTTCCTCGCTTAAGCCGTAAAGTTCCATGATGGACCGGATTTCGTCTTTCTGACGGTCGATCTCGCTTTCCGGGATCTGGTAAGTCGCGAAGCGGTCTTTCAAATACTGCCAGTCGATCTGCTTTAAGTTGACCTGGGCTTCTTCCGTCTTCTGGCCGGCATTTTCCTCAGCCGCCTTTTGGACGTCTTCAGAAGGATTGATGGCCTCATTTTCCGGCAGGCGGAAGACTTCAAAAAAGGAAGCGGAAACTTCTTCTAGGTTGTCCAGCTGCCGCTCCTTGACCTGGGCCTGCTTGGCAAATTCCCGGGACAGCTGGCTGAAGCGGACCCCGCCAACTTTTTCTTTTAAGAGGCTGGCTAACAGCGAAGTGTTGAAAAACTCACTAGCCTCCGGCACGGCGTGCAGCTTAAAAGCCAGAATATCCCCCAAGCGGAGATTGTGGCTGACATAGGTCTTGAGTAGCCCCACAGCTTCCAGCTTATGCAGGGCCCGCCAGAGCTGGCGGAGGCTGCAGTCCAGGTCTTCTTGCAGGCTGTACAGGGCACTTGAAGCCGACAAAGACCGGTAAGGATCAAAGTCCTGGACCAGGGTCTGGTAGAGGGCAACCCCTAAAGCCCCGATCAAGGGCTGGTAGAGCTTGATTAAGACCTGCCCTTGCCCTGACTGGTCGGCCAGCTCATTTAAAACGACGTACCTGAGGCGGGGATTGGAATTTTCGTACATGGACTACTTGGCCTTGCTGTGCCGGTCCATCATGTCCTCCATGGTCTTCATGAAGCTGGACATGTCAGTGAACTGGCGGTAGATGGAGGCAAAGCGGATGTAGGCCACGTCGTCGATGTCGGCTAATTGGTCCATGACCAGTTCCCCGATTTCCTTGGAGTAGATTTCGCTGACTCCTTTAGCCCGGATCCGGTTTTCAACATTGTCGACCAGCTTGTTGAGCTGCTCGCTGCTTACCGGCCGCTTCTGGCAGGCAGCCGCCACCCCGTTCAGGATCTTTTCCCGGCTGAAGGCCTCTCTGGTGCCGTCGTTCTTGATCACCAAAAGGGGTGACTGTTCCACCCGTTCAAAAGTCGTAAAGCGGTAGCCGCAGTTTTCGCATTCCCGCCGCCGGCGGATGGTCCGCCCTTCGTCAGTTGGCCGGGAGTCAATAACCCGGGAGGCGTTTTGATGGCAATTTGGACAAAGCATTGTGAAGCTCCTTTCACGCGATAGTTTTCAGCAGATTGCTCAATTTATCTCTTAATTCTTCTATTGTACCAGTATTTTCAAGGACATAGCTAGCCAACAGGCGTTTTTCCCCTAAGGGCAGCTGGGCCTGCATCCGCCTTTTAGCTTCTGCTTCACTTAAAGAGTCCCGCTTCATCAAGCGGTCCAGTTCCACTTCTTCCGGGACCGCGATCAAGAGGACAGCGTCAAAGTAGTCCTGCCAGCCAGCCTCAAAGAGCAGGGGAACATCGATGACGCAAACAGAAGCCTGGCTGTCTTTCATCTGCTTTTGAACTTCTTTTAAGACCTCGCCTTGGGTAATTTCAGACAATTTGGCTAAAGCCTTAGGATTGGCAAAGACATACTGGCCCAGCTTCTTCCTGTTAAGACTCCGATCTTCATTGAAGAAGTCCGGCCCGAATTCTTCTAAGATCCTTTGCCAGGAGACCTGGCCCACTTCGGCCTGCTGGTGGGCAATCAAGTCGCTGTCGATGACCTGGCAGCCCAGCTCTTTTAATATCCGGCTGGCGGTCGACTTGCCCGTGGCAATCCCGCCGGTCAGTCCCAGATAAAAAGGCATCTAATCTTTTACCGAATCATAAAACTTGCTAAATCTTGATA
>NZ_KV793153.1:0-13256 GCF_001808415.1 Lactobacillus sp. HMSC08B12
TGGCTACATTGCACACGTTTTTTGCAGCAGCGCTTTACTAATGAATTTAAGACTTAACAGACTTGCCGAAATGGTTGATCCAGATAGCCGCCTGGCCGATATCGGCACCGACCACGCCTACCTGCCGATCCTCCTGGTAGAAAGCGGCAAGATCAGCCACGCTATCGCCAGTGACGTTGCGGCTGGCCCCTTAGAGAACGCGAAAACGGACATCGCCGCCGCGGGACTTTCTGACCAGATTGAAACCCGGCTGGGTTCAGGCCTGGAAACCATTAAGGAAAGCGATCAAATCGACACGGTCGTCATCGCCGGCATGGGCGGCAAATTGATGGTCAACCTGCTCTCTGAAGCCGCCTCCCGGGGCGTTTACTACCCAAGCCTGGTCCTTGAAGCCAATATTGGGGAAAACACCGTCCGCCGTTGGCTGATGGCCAACAAGTACGAGATCGTCGCTGAAGACATCGTCTATGAAGCAGGCCACATCTATGAGCTGATCAAGGCCCGTTTAACTGACCAGGTTCACGAATTGACTGTCCGCGAGCAGGAATTTGGTCCCTTGCTCTTAAAGAACAAGACTGATGTTTTCTATAAGAAGTGGCAGGGACAGGAAGCCTACTACCAAAAGCTGCTGGCTAACCTCAACAAGGCCCGGGAAAAGGACCTGACCCGGATCAAGGAAGTCGAAAACTTGCTGGCTATGATCAAGACAGAATTAGGTGGGGAAAATGACTAAAGTAAAAGACATTGTAGCTAAACTGAATGAAGCTTTCCCGGAAAGTATTGCCAGTGCCGGTGACCCGGCCGGCCTGCAGATCGGCAGCCTGGAAGCACCAGTCCACAAGATCCTGGTGACTTTAGACGTCCGGCCAAATGTGGTTGATGAAGCCATCAGGAGAGGCGCTGACCTCATCGTCAGCCACCACCCCTTGATCTTCCGTCCGGTTAACAACTTGGACTACAGCGACCCGCAAAAGGCCATGTACGCCAAGATCATTGCTAATGGCATTACTGTTTACTCCATTCATACTAATTCTGACAAGGCCCAGGACGGGTCAAGCGACTGGCAGGCTGAAGAACTTGGCCTTTTGGACGTAACCGGCTTTGCCCCGGATGACGATGGCATCGCCATTGGCCGGAAGGGCCGCTTGCCAAGGGCTATGAAGGCGATCGACTTCGCCCACTACGTCAAGGAAAAGATGGGGGTGGACTTGGTTCGTCTGATCTGCGCTGACCAGGATAAAATGGTGGAAACTGTCGCCTTCGTCTGCGGGGACGGGAACAAGTTCTGGAAACAGGCCTTAGCTGACAAATGCGACGCCTACATCACCGGTGACGTCTACTACCACACTGGCCATGACATGATTTCATCAGGCTTGGTAGTAGTTGATCCGGGCCACTATACGGAGAACCTCTTCAAGTATGAAGCTGCCAAACGGCTCAGTGCCTGGCAGAAGGAAGAGGGCTGGAGCGTAGAGTGCTTAATCAGCGCTGAATCAACCGATCCCTTCCAGAACATTTTTTAGTAAGTGAAATATTTTTGTTTATGTAAAGAATAAGGAGAAAAAGATGGAATACCCAACTTTGCTGCCAAGATTTTTGAAATATGTCAAGATCAACTCCCGCTCAGATGAACATGCTGACCGCTTCCCATCCACCCAAAGAGAAGTGGACTACCAATTGGTCATCATGAAGGAACTGGAAGAACTGGGCTTGAGTGACGTTCACTACAATGAAAAGGCTGGTACGGTCATCGCGACTATTCCTTCCAACGTTGACTGGGATGTGCCGGTTATGGGCTTCTTGGCCCACTGCGACACGGCTGACTTCAATTCAGAAAACGTTAAGCCGCAGATTACTGAAAATTACGACGGGGAAAGCAAGATCCAATTGGGCGACAGCGAATTCTACCTGGACCCGGCCGTCTTCCCGAACTTGAAGAAGTACAAGGGGCAGACCATTATCTCTGCTTCCGGTGACACCCTTTTGGGCGGGGACGACAAGTGTGGGGATGCCGAACTGGTCACCTTTGCTGAATACCTCCTGGCTCACCCGGAAATCAAGCACGGGGAAATCCGCCTGGGCTTCACGCCAGACGAAGAAATCGGCACGGGTGCTCAGCACTTTGACGTGGAAGACTTCAATGCTGCCTTTGCCTTTACGGTTGACGGGGAAGGCCCGGGCAAGCTGGACTGGGGGACTTTCTCAGCAGCTCAGTTTGAACTGGACATCCAAGGCGTTAACGTGCACCCGGCTGTAGCCAAGGGGCAGATGATCAACGCCATTCAAGTCGGGATCGACTTCCAGAACTCCCTGCCGCAAGACGAAGTGCCGGAAAAGACTGAAGGCGAAGAAGGCTTCTACCACTTGATGGACTTCTCTGGTACGGTTGACAACGCCCACCTGGCCTACATCATCCGTGACTTCAAGCGCGACGGCCTGGAAGCCCGGAAGAACCTGGTCAAGGAAAAGGTGGCTGAACTCAACGCCAAGTATGGGGAAAGAATCAAGCTGAAGATGTGGGACCAGTACTACAACATGGCTGATGAACTGGCTAAGCACATGGAAATCATTGACCTGGCCCGGGATGCTTACAGAGCCTGCGGCTTGACTGAAATCAATGAAGAACCAGTCAGAGGGGGTACGGACGGGTCACAACTGACTTACATGGGTCTGCCATGCCCGAACCTCTTTGCCGGGGAAGAAAACATGCACGGCCGCTACGAATACACGGTTCTGGAATCAATGTGGAAGGCTGTTGACGTCATGATCAAGATGGCTGAACTGCAAGCTGAACGGAACAAGTAAGACAAGATAACTTAAATATAAAGGATAAGAGCTGCTCTAGGGCGGCTCTTATTTTTTGCCTGTGAATAACTTGGCCGGGGATAGGGTAAAAGGAGACCGTGGAACAAAAATCGGAGAAAAGGGCTTACAGAGCTAGAAAGAGAAATGCTGTAATAGCAAGCTTTATCGCTTGCGATAGCGGGTTAAAGCTAAATGATAAAAATGGTAGCTGTTAAGAAATAATAGCCGCTGTCCTTTGCATAACAAGCTTCTTTCTATTTTAAACTTTATGCAAAATGTAAAATAGTTAGCGTGAAACAATGAAGTGATAAAAAGAAATGAGAGAGGGGAAAAGCAGAGAAAAAAGGGCAAAAGAAAACCGGGCCGTTTGGCCCGGTTGCTTACATTTAGCTCTGGAGATAGTCCAGCATCTGGTTGATTTCATCGCTGGTAAAGTTGCCCCGCCCTTGCTTCATGGCGTGCACCTTTTCCACTGAGAGGTGGCTGGCAAAGGCCAGGGTAGTATCGCTCACAGTGTGCTTGCTCTGAAATTCGATGATTGCATCCGAAAGTTCTTCTGGTTTCATTGATTTTCACTCCTTAATAACTTTATTTTACCATTTTTTGAAAAGTTGTTGAGGGAGCTTCAGAATTTTTTAGTAAAAGTCGCTGCTGATCTGGGTAACTGGCCAGTAGCGGAGGACGACCTTGCTTAAGATCGCGCTTCTAGAAACCGGCCCGAAGCGGCGGGAGTCGTTAGATACGTCCCGGTGGTCACCCATGACCCAGTACTGGTTCTTCTTCAGCTTGACCTTGAAGTTATTAGTATAAGTTACGCCTGCTAAATGGTCCGCCTTTTGGTATTTATTGTTTAAATACGGCTGGGCAACCTTCTTGCCATTGATGTAGAGGACGTCGTTCTTGGACTGGACCGTGTCGCCCGGCAGGCCAATCAAGCGCTTGATGTACATGACAGCTGGCTGGTTAGGAGCCTTGATGATGACAACGTCGTTTCTCTTCGGAGTGAAGTGGCGCACAGCGATCAAACGGTCACCGTCTTCAAAGGTCGGTTGCATGGATGGGCCAGACACCACTTCATTGGCTAAGAAGAAGGAGAAGATAACATAATAAATTGAAACAAAGACCAGGAACATAACCAGGACGTCCCGGAAAAATTTGCCCCAGCTTTCTTCTTCAGCAGCTTGCTTATTCTTTTTCTTCATTTGATTAAAAATCTCCTTTACTGACTATTAATTTATTATAGCCTATTTTCGCAAACTGGTAGTAAAGTAATCACTGATTGTTCTCATTCTGCTTCTTTAGTCGTTCAAGGTCAAAGGGAATCAAGTTGCTCTTAGTAGCATAAAACTGGCAGTAAGCCAGACTTTTGGAATTAAGGCGGAGCTTTTTCATAAGCTCTACATCAGAATAATCTTGTTTGCTGATTAAGCTGTAAACAAAGGATATGCGGACATTGGTTAAGGTCAGCGGCATCGGAGCCAGCAGGTCTTTATCAGCTTTGACGTGCTGCATGAAAAGATGCGCAGTCCAGGAACATACAATGCGATTTCGTCCGCGATTGCCGCAGGGAAAAATCAGAACAATGATATTGCGCAAGCAGTTGATTTGCTAGCATCTTCTTTGACTAGTTGCTTGAGCAACTTGATTGACATTAGAACCGTGGATCAATGGTGGGGAAATAACCCGATTAAGCATAGAGAAGAAGAGACTGAAAGTTAGAATATAAATGATCCATTTTAACCTCTCTAGAAATGTTTGTGCTAATTCATATTCTGCCAGAAGTAGAATTTCCGGAAGTAGCTGAGCTTAAGAAGCTCCTACCAGCTGACCAAGTCCAAACTTTTATCGATACTGCCTTGAAACTGGCGAAAATGGACTTCAGTCAAAAGAATAAAGCCATCAGCTTAAGCTGATGGCTTTTCTAGTTTCTTGAAGTTGAGATTTTTCCGGTAAAGGGCGTAGCCGATTAGACAAGTGAGGACGTCACTGACCGATTGGGCCCAGAGGATACCGTGATAGCCGGCAGTATTTTTTAATAGCTCTAAGGCAAAGACGTAGATCACGCCTTGTCTTGACAGGGCCATGATTAAGGCTGCAAAACCGTTGCCGGTAGACTGAAAGACAGTGGTGTAAACCAGGATTAAGCCGACCAAGGGCGTAGTGATCAAGGTAGCCAAGAGCATGTAGGAGGTGCTAGTGATAATGGCCGGCTTGTTCATAAAGAGGGCCGCAATTGGGTGGGCAAAAATAAGCAAGATCGCAGCTGAAATCACGGCATAGACAACTTCGACCAGCATGTCAAAGCGAAGGATTGCTTTTAGCCGCTCCCAATTCTTGGCCCCATAGTTGTAGCCAATCAGTGGCTGGGACCCAAAGGCAAAGCCGACCATGACTAAAACGACAATATTATAAATCTTCTGGGTAATACCAAGTGCTGCGACCCGGCTAGCTCCATAGCCAGCTAAAGAAGAAGTTAACAGGGCCATGCCAAAGCTTTGAGCAAAATTCGTAATTGATCCAGGAATCCCGATCTCCATGACCTCCTTGATATTGGCACCATCGATTTTTACCAACTTGGGATCCAAGGTGATGTAGCGGGCCTTTTTATTGACGTAGTAAACCAACATGAAAGAGGTTACGGCATAGCCGATCACGTTGGCAATCCCTACGCCCCAGGCCCTCATCTTGAAAACAAAGAGGAAGATGGGGTCTAAGATGATGGCTGTAATAGTGCCGACTATGGTGGTTACCATCGATTCTTTAGCCAGGCCTTCGGTTCGGATCAAGTTTTGCGGGATTACTGAATAAACGATAAAGACGGCGCCAAGAGCGATGGCCTGGTAAAAGTCGCTGGCTGCTTGGTAGGTGGCAGGCTTGGCCCCTAAGAAGCCTAAGATCGGCTTTTCAAAGGCCAACATGAGGGCCGTGGTTAAAAGGCCAGAAATAATTCCGGCATACTGGCAAAAGCTGGAAACCCGCTTGCTTAAAGCGAAGTCTTTTTTGCCATAGAGGCGGGAAACGAGTGAAGACCCGCCAAGACCAAAAATATCCGAGATGGCGATCAAAAAGGCAAAGAGCGGCGCGCCAACGGTAACGCCGGCTACGAGCTTGGTGTCACCGGTTTGGGCAACGAAGAAGGTATCGGCCAGGTTGTAGATCATCGAGGTAATCATGGCTAAGACCAGGGGCAAGGACAGCTGAAAGTAAACCTTCTTCACTGGAGCCTTGGCAAAGAGTTCATCCATTCTCTATTTTCTCCTTAAAATATTGAATATCGAATCAATTTTAGCATAGTTGACTAAATATTAAAGGATAGATTTTTCAATAAACTCTTGACTTAAACTTAGCTTTAAGTATTAGAATGAGCTTGTAAGTTGAAAAGAAATTGCAAGTAATTGATCAATAGATTTTTACAGGAGCGAAAACATGAAAGCAGCGGTATTTGAAGAAGCAGGCAAGGTTGAAGTTGAAGACGTGGCAATGCCGACCATTCAAGATCCAGAAGACGTCATCATCAAGGTGGTGAGAACCTGCGTCTGCGGGTCAGACCTGTGGGCCTATTCAGCTGGCGATGCCAAGGAAAAGCACTCCGTGAACGATGGCCACGAAGCAATTGGGATTGTGGAAGAAACAGGTAGCGCCATTACGACGGTAAAAAAGGGCGACTTCGTCATTGTGCCCTTTACCCATGGCTGCGGCCACTGTGCAGCCTGCCTTGCTGGCTATGACGGGACTTGCGACAACCACCCAGGCTATTCTAACTGGGGCAATGGGTCACAAAGTGAATACGTCCGCTTCCCATACGGCAACTGGGCCTTGGTTAAGGTACCAGGCAAGCCAGAAGACTACACCGAAGGGATGCTGAAGAATCTCTTGACTTTGGCTGACGTCATGGCGACTGGTTACCACGCAGCTCGGTCTGCTAACGTTCAGCCCGGCGACAAGGTCGTGGTCATTGGTGATGGGGCAGTTGGCCAATGCGCTGTCATTGCGGCTAAGATGCGCGGGGCTTCCCAAATCGTGATCATGAGCCGGCATGAAGACCGCCAGCAGATGGCTCTGGAATCAGGGGCAACGGCCTTTGTCGCTGAAAGAGGCGAAGAAGGGATTGCCAAGGTCAAGGAAATCTTGGGTGGCGAAGCGGATGCTGCTTTAGAGTGCGTGGGCTCTCAAGCAGCTATGGACCAAGCCTTGGGCGTTTTGCACAAGGGCGGCCGGGTTGGCTACGTGGGTGTGCCACACGAAGATGGCTTAAACATGGGGATGCTGTTCTCCCACAACATCTCAGTTGCCGGCGGCAGTGCCAGCGTTACGACTTACGACAAGCTGGTTTTGCTGAAGGCGGTTTTGGACGGCGATATCAACCCTGGCAAGGTCTTCACCAAGACCTACAAGCTGGATGACATCAACCAAGCTTACTGGGACATGGCTGACCGCAAGACCATCAAGTCTTATGTTGTTGTGGACTAAAAGAATAAATATTAAAATAATTTGAGTTATAGAAGTAAAAAAGATCCGAATCATTGATTCGGATCCTTGCTTTTTCGATTCAAATTAGTGGGTAAGCTTGGACTTCATTAGATTGAGCATGGTGGAGTCAGTTGGGCTAAATTTCATAACCTTTGGGTGGTCCATGTAGTTATTGGCTTGTGCTACCGCCCAGGCACTGTTCTTGGTCCAGCGATCATCTTGGAAGGCATCAGGGACGTTAAAGACGCGAATAGTGTCGTCGCTGATTCGTTGAAAGTATACCTGACCTTCTGAATGAGGTTGCGCCCTAACTTCGTAGGTGTTTTTTGGAAATACACGGGTAACGGCTTTGTTAACATCGCTGGCAACATTTTTGCCAGATACATCATTAAAGAAGAGCAATTGAATTTCGTCTTGCTTAAAGGAGTTATAGATGTCACTGCCTTCCTCATGTTGTCTAAGGAAAGTATAGAAGGCTTGCACTGCTTGATCATCAGAAACTGGGAGACCAGCTGAGCCGTTGTCGGTTGCTGTGTTGGAGTTAGTAGTGCCGCTGGTGCCAACAATCTTGTTAAAGCCATTCTTTAAGTTGACGTTTTCAGTTTCTCTGAACCCTAAATTGTTCCGGTCGTTACCCTGGTTTTGCATGGTTACTAAAACAACTGGTTTACCATTGTAAATGGTAAAGAAGTAGAGGTGCTTGTCCGCATATCTAGCACTTGTTGCATCAGAATAGCAGGCGACGATCAGGTAAGTGTTTTGAGCTTCTTGACCGGTAGTTGACCATTTAACCGCCACTTCATGGTTAACGTCATCTACTGAAACAGGGTACTTGCCGCTTAATTGGTCTGCAGGAGCCTTGGTCCCATAAAAGTCAACCGGACTCGATGGCGTGTATGACACATATTTTTGCTTCATGCCGGCACCCCAGCTAGCCATAAAACTAGCGAGTTGTTGGCTTTTCTGGCTGTTCCAGAGAGTTGTCTGCTGGCTGCTGGAGCTAGAACTGGCGCTTGCTGAATTGCTTGAGCTGGCTTGACCAGATTCAGATTTAGAACTAGAAGATGCCTTTTTGACAACTTTGGAACTAATTTGACTAGCTTGTTTATCTTGACTGCTGCTTTGCTTTGAACAGGCGGTTAAACTGAGAGCAGCTAGGACGGCTGCTGAGCATAAAATACTTTTCTTCATCTGATAAATAATCTCTTTTACTGACTATTAACCTATTATAGCCTATTTTCTTGCAGGGGCGGCGTCCGGGCTGTCCTTTTTTAGCATCTCTTCAGAAAATGGGATGAGATTGCACTGGGCTGCATTGTACTGGTAGTAGGCTAAGCGCTTTGGCGGGCAGCGAAAAATCTCCAGGAGTTCCTTGTCAGAATACTTCTGCTGGCTGATCAAGGAATAGACATAAGAGAGGCGGAGATTGGTCAGAGTGATCGGCATAGGGGAGAGGAGGTCCTTATCGGCCTTGACTAGTTGCATGATGTTGTTGGTACTGGCATATGGTTCACCGGACCTGGAGGCGAAAATATAAGGATCCGGGTCTTTTTTAAAGGAAAGTGTTCCGGTCAGGTAGTCAGTCATCTCACCCAAATTGTCTTTTACCTCGCTATAGCGAATCCCTAAGAGTTCCTTAGCCTGGTAGCCCAGGGCAAAAAGCTGCAAGAGCCATAAAGTCAGCGGCTGCTTGACGTAGGGGATAAGGGCAGGCAAATGCTCTGGCCAGTCGATCACATAGGTCTTCCGCCGCTCAAAAGAGTAACCCTTGAGGTCTAGTAAACGATAGCTTGGGGTAATTCCGGCCAGGGCCAGGTAGTAGAAGTACTTTTTGATGTAGGAGACATACTTGTTGACGGTCGTGACCTGCAAGTTTTCTTTAGTCGCCAACTGCTGCAGATAGTCGCGAACATTGCTGGCCGTGATTTCATTGACATTCCTAGATGGAAAATTTACTTCAGCATAGCTAAAAAAGTGGTCCAAACAGTAATCGGCGTTCTCAATTGATTTGGGGCTGAGCCTTTGCGGGCCCCGGCACCAATTCTCAAAGCCTTCCTGGTGGGGATACATAAGAAACTCCTTTCTTTATGTCTGTTAATATCCTAATTGTTACTACAATAATTATAACATACAAACGCGGCTACGCCGCGCCACAAAAAACTTGTTAGCAAAAGGTCTCTGACTTAAGATATTGCTGAATTGACTTTCTGGCAAAAAAAACAGTAAAATTGAAACAAATTGGCATTAAAGATGAAAAAAGATAGATTGGAGGTCAAATATGAAGACTGAGAAAGAAAAAATGCTGGCGGGTCAGGTTTATAATCCTGGTCAAGACAAAGAACTGATGGCCGAACTAGCTGCCTGCAAGGCCAAGTGCCTCCGCTACAACCAATTGAAGACTGCTGCTGAAAAGAAGGAGCTCTTAAAAGAGATCTTGGGTCAAAGCGGAGAAAACTGCCATATCGAACCAAACTTCTGGTGCGACTATGGCTGGAATATCAAGGTTGGCAACAACTTCTACGCCAACCATAACTTGACAGTCCTGGATGCAGGCGGGGTGACCTTTGGCGACAATGTCTTTATCGGTCCTGACTGCGGCTTCTACACTTCCGGTCACCCGCTTGATGCGGAAAGAAGAAATACCGGCCTGGAATATGCCTACCCGATCACTGTTGGCGACAATGTCTGGATCGGCGGGGGAGTCCGGGTGGTGCCCGGCATCTCTATCGGTGACAACTCCGTCATTGGTGCTGGCAGCGTCGTTGTTAAGGACATCCCAGCCAACTGCGTGGCCGCCGGCAACCCATGCCGGGTTATCCGGCAAATCACTGAAGATGACGCAAATAGTGACTTGAACTGAAAAAAGTAAAAGACAGTAAAAAGAACATAAGAAGCAAACGACTCTTTGTAAACAGCAATGAGTCGTTTTTGTCTTTTTAGGAGGTAATAATTATATGACATTTTTGCATTTGTGTCAGTCGGTCGTAGAAAGACCAAGAGTGATGCTCATAGCGGTCTTCACGTTTGTGATTATTAGCAGTATCATTTATAATTTTTTGCAAAAGACTTGCAAGCAAGGTGAAATTCAGATAAACTATAGCCTATCATACAAATATGCGTAGGGAGTAACCGGCATTACAAGTGCACTCATGGCGTCAAGCTCGAAAGTAATTTCCGCTGTGAGTTTAAATGGTGAGACTATTGTATAGACTTTTTTAGCCTAGCAATAGTCTCTTTTTTATTGCCGGGCAGATTAGGAGGCATTTTTTGAAGGATTTTTATCTGCAAAGTAAAGACGAGGTCTTGAAGGAATTCAAGGCAAGCCCTAATGGCTTGAGTAGCGGTGAAGCCAAGGAACGTTTGGCCAAATATGGGGAAAATGCCCTGGTAGAAGGGAAGAAAAAGACCGTTTTCCAGGTTTTTTAGACCAGTTCAAAGACCTGATGGTTATCATCTTGATCATCGCCGCCTTGATTTCGGCCTTTACCGGGGATGCGGAAAGCACCATTGTCATCATCGCCGTTTTGATTTTGAATGCGGTCTTGGGGACGGTCCAGCATGTGAAGGCCGAGAAGTCGCTGGAAAGCTTGAAATCACTGTCTTCACCAAGCGCCAAGGTCTTGCGCGATGGGCAAAAGGTGGAAATTGATTCGAAAAAGCTGGTGCCAGGCGATATTTTGGTTCTTGAAGCCGGGGACTTGGTTACCGCTGACGGGCGAATCTTGGACAACTTTTCTTTGCAAGTCAACGAAAGCTCCTTGACCGGGGAATCAACCAATATTGACAAGGCCGACATAGATTTTGACCAAGAACGGCCCCTGGGTGACCGGCTCAATATGGTCTATTCCAGTTCTCTGGTGACCTACGGCCGGGCCAATGTCTTAGTGACTGGCACCGGTATGGGTACTGAAATCGGCAAGATTGCCAAGTTGATGAACGACACCAAGGAAAAGAAGACCCCTCTCCAGCAGTCCCTAGACAAGTTTTCATCAAAATTAGCTACTGCCATCTTGTTAATCTGCTCGGTGGTCTTTGGCCTCCAAATCTGGAGAGGGCAGCCGCTCATGGATGCCTTGCTCTTTGCCGTAGCCTTAGCGGTGGCCGCTATTCCAGAAGCACTTTCCTCAATCGTCACCATCGTGCAAGCCATGGGGACCCAAAAGATGGCTAAGCAGCACGCTATTATTAAAAATTTGGCTGCGGTTGAGTCCTTGGGCTCAGTTTCCGTCATTGCCTCTGACAAGACAGGGACTTTGACCCAAAACAAGATGACCGTCCAAGATATCTACATTGGCGGGGAAGTCTTACAGCCTAACGAGTTGAGCCTTGACAACCAGCTCCACCGCTATCTTTTGTACGACGTAGTTTTAAACAACGACTCCCGCCTACAAGCAGATGGTAAGGGGATTGGTGACCCAACTGAATATGCACTCTTAGAAATGTACCGCCAGGTACCAGGCATCGATATGGGGGATGACCAAATTGCCTTAAGCGAGGACGATTTGCGGGACTTTTTGGACCGGCAAGAAGAAGTACCGTTTGACTCAGACCGCAAGCTCATGTCCACCAAGCACCTGATCCACACGGTACCAACCATCTTTACCAAGGGGGCGGTGGACGTTCTCTTAGACCGCTGCGTCAGCTACCGGATCGGTGATGAAATCAAGCCGATGACGACAGAAGCCAAGCAGCAGATCCTGGACCAAAACCAAGCCTTTTCTGAAAACGGCTTGCGGGTTTTGGCCTTTGCCTATAAGGAAAGTGACGAAGAACTAAACCTGGATGCCGAAAACGGCTTGATTTTCATCGGTCTCATTTCTGAAATGGACCCACGGACCCACCACGACCAGAAAGTATCGCTGCCGTTGCCCAAGCTAAGAAGGCCGGCATTAAGACGGTGATGATCACTGGTGACCACAAGGTGACGGCCGTTGCGATTGCTAAGAAAATCGGAATTTTTGCAGAGGGCGACCTGGCAGTAACTGGCTTAGAACTTGACGCCATGAGCGATAAAGAACTGGACGATAAGATTGAAAAAATCTCCGTTTACGCCCGAGTTTCTCCTGAAAACAAAATCCGGATCGTTGACGCCTGGCAAAGAAAGGGTAAGATCGTATCTATGACTGGTGACGGGGTGAACGACGCCCCAGCCTTGAAGAAGGCGGACATCGGGGTGGCCATGGGGATTACCGGGACCGAAGTTTCTAAGGATGCCTCCAGCATGATCTTGGCTGACGACAACTTCGCGACTATCATCAAGGCCGTGGCCAACGGCCGGACGGTTTACGAAAATATCAAAAATGCCGTGATGTATCTCTTGTCCGGCAACCTGTCAGCCATCATTACGGTGCTCTTTGCCTCAATTGCGGGCTTGCCAGTGCCATTTATGGCCGTTCAGCTGCTCTTTATCAACCTGGTAACCGACTCTCTGCCAGCCCTGGCGATTGGGATGGAACCCGGGGCTAACGATATCTTGAACCGGCCACCGCGTGACCCTAAGGAAGGGATCTTGAACAAGCAGATGGTAACTAGGGTAGCTGTGCAAGGTGCCTTGATCGCGGTCAGCGTTATTGCGGCCTTCTTGATTGGCCTGAAGACCAGCTCTGCTGTAGCCTGCACCATGGCCTTTTCAACCTTGACCTTTGCACGTCTCTTTCACGGCTTCAACTGCCGGTCAGAGCACAGCATCTTCAAGATTGGCTTTAAAAATAACTGGTACAGCTTGGCTGCCTTTGTGGCTGGCAGCTTATTACTGGGCTTGATCCTGTTCGTCCCAAGTCTCCACAGCCTGTTTACGGTAACGCCGCTTGCAGGAGGCCAGGTCGGGATGATTGCCTTGCTGGCATTCTTGCCAACGGTGGTCATTCAGGCCGTGAAAGTGATTCGTGAAAAGAAATAATTAGCATAATAATTAATATTGACTATTAAATATTTATAAAAAGACATCGAAATGATATGACCCCCGAAATTAGGACACTAAT
>NZ_KV793154.1:0-16835 GCF_001808415.1 Lactobacillus sp. HMSC08B12
AGTCAATGCCTTAACTTAATGACATTGTCCAGGACGGATAAGCTTTTTCTTTGGCATTTTCTGCTTTTAGTAAATCTTTGCAACTTGTTCCTGAACAGTCGGTTGGGCCAGGAAGTCGTCGTAGCTGATGTCGGCCCGGGCCACCACACCCTTTGGACCAACTTCAATAACGTGGTTGGCAATGGTCTGGATGAACTCGTGGTCGTGGGAAGTAAAGAGAATTGAGCCAGGGTAGTTTTCCATGGCTTCGTTCAAGGCGGTGATGGATTCCAGGTCCAAGTGGTTGGTTGGATCGTCCATGACCAGCACGTTGGCTGCTTCCAGCATCATTCTGGACAGCTGGCAGCGGACCTTTTCACCCCCGGACAGGACCTTGATCTGCTTGTTGATCTCGTCGCCGCTGAAGAGCATTCTGCCCAAGAAGCCCCGCAGGAAGGTGTTGTCGTCGTGTTCCTTGTCAGCGTATTGGCGCAGCCAGTCCAAAATCGTCAATTCGTCATTGTCGAAGTTGGCGTTAAGATCTCTGGACATGTAGTTAAAGGAAGTCGTCTGCCCCCAGGTAACAGTCCCGGAGTCTGGTTCCAGGCGGCCGGCGATGATTTCCATCAAGGCCGTGGTTGCCCGGGTGTTTCTGGACAAGAAGGCAACCTTGTCACCTGGCCTGATGATAAAGGAAACATTGTCCAAAAGCTGCTCGTCGCCGGACTTGTAGGACACATTGTCCACTCTCAGCAAGTCGTTGCCCAGGTCCCGGTTCATCTCAAACTTGATGTACGGGTACTTGCGGCTGGATGGCTTGATGTCGTCCAAGCTGATCTTGTCCAGCTGCTTCTTTCTAGAAGTAGCCTGCTTGGACTTGGAAGCGTTGGCTGAGAAACGGGCGATGAATTCCTGCAGCTGCTTGATCTGTTCTTCCTTCTTGGCATTTTGCTGGCGGGCCAGTTCCGTAGCCAGCTTACTTGATTCGTACCAGAAGTCGTAGTTGCCGACGTAGAGCTTGATCTGCCCGCGGTCAACGTCACACATCTGGGTGCAGACCTGGTTCAGGAAGTGACGGTCGTGGGAAACGACCAGGACGATGTTTTCGTAGTCAGCCAGGAAGTTTTCCAGCCAGGCCGTGGTGTGCACGTCCAGACCGTTGGTCGGTTCGTCCAAAAGAAGGATGTCCGGGTTGCCAAAAAGGGCCTGGGCCAAAAGGACCTTAACCTTGTCGCTTTCCGCCAGCTCGCTCATCTGCTTTTGGTGCATGTCTTCCGGAATGCTCATGGACTGGAGAAGCTGGGCAGCATCAGCTTCCGCGTTCCAGCCGTCCAGTTCCGCAAATTCCGTTTCCAGTTCAGCCGCCTTGACCCCGTCTTCTTCACTGAAGTCGGCCTTGGCGTAAAGTGCGTCACGCTCCTTCATGACCTGGTAGAGCTTTTGGTGGCCTTGAATCACAGTTTCCATAACGGAAAAATCTTCAAAGGCAAAGTGATCCTGGTTCAGGCTGGACATTCTTTCGTTAGGGCCCATGCTGATTGAGCCCGTAGTTGGTTCCATTTTCCCTTCCAGCAGCTTTAAGAAAGTCGACTTGCCGGCCCCGTTGGCCCCAATGATGCCGTAGCAGTTGCCCGGCGTGAACTTAAGGTTGACGTCGCTGTAAAGGGTGCGACTGCCGATTTGCAAACTTAAATCTGTTACTGTGATCAATAGATTTTCCTCTGTTTCTTAAATTTTCTACTGCAATTATGACTAAATCAGTATAACAGGTTTAGCCTTTTGCCTCCAAACTTTTCAACCATTTTCTCCTCCCTTTTTTCAACTTCTTTCTTTTTAAGGAAAAAATTGGCTTATAATCTTTTAATAAGAACTGATTGATAGGAGTATTCTTATGGCATTTTTCATCTCACTGGAGCAGATCTGCATCATGTTCATCCTCATGGCCATCGGCTTTCTCTGCCGGAAAAAGGGCATGATCCATGAAGAAACCGGCAAGGACCTGACCGCCATCCTGGTCTACATCGTCGGCCCCTGCCTGATCATTAACGCCTTTGAGCGCCCGGCCAGCGCCAGCTTAATCAAGGACTTCGGCTTGACCTTCCTGGCTGGCTCTCTCAACTACCTCTTCCCAATCGCCTTCAGCAGCCTTTTCCTCCGCCTGCCCCGCTTAAAAAATGACCCCGACAAGCAGCTGATCGCCTTCGGGGCCGTCTACAACAACTGTGGCTTTATCGGCATCCCTTTAATCCAAGCCCTCTTAGGCAGCAAGGGGACCTTTTTCGCCGTACCCATCTTAGTCTTAAACAACATCTTCGTCTGGTCCCACGGCATCGGTACTTTTAAAAAGCGGCAGCCTTTAGCCGACACCCTCAGAACCGTCCTCTTCAATCCCAATATTATTGCCACCGCCATCGGCTTTGTCCTTTTTATCACTGGCGCCAGCCTCAAATTCCCAGCCGTGATAGACCGGTCGGTCAGCTACGTGGCCTCGCTTAATACCCCCTTAAGCATGATCGTCATCGGCTCTAACCTGGGGACTATTTCGGGTGACTTCTATAAAGACAGCAAGGCCTGGCTGATCTGCTTCTTGCGGAACTTCCTTATGCCGGCCTGCATGAGCGTAATCCTGCTCCTGGTTCCCCTGTCAACGACCGCTTACCTGGCCGTAGTCATCATGGCGGCTGCCCCGGTTGCCGGCTTTATCGTCATGCTCAGCCTCCTGGCCAACCGCCCGGTCGCCTTCCCAATGCGCTGTCTGTGCCTGTCGACTTTAATGTCTGTGGTCAGCGTGCCCTTGATTATTATGCTGGCCAGCTGGCTCAAGCAGCTTGTATAGTTCCCCATTAAGCAAAAAGTGCATTTTTTGTCAAGACGATTGTTCGCTTTTTTAGAAAAAGTTGCTGAAAGCAAGCCCAAGCTAATTCAATTTTGGACAAAAAAGGCGTATGATAGAGAAAAAGCATTAGCAAACAAAGTTTATTTTAAAAGAAAGAGGAAGTTAAGCGTGACTGCTAAGAAATTAGAGAACAACAGTAACCACGCGGTTATTGCTGAAGAGGTCAAGATTTTGACCGACTTGCTTGACGAAAGCACCCGCCATTTGGTTGGCGACGAAGAATTCGCCAAGATCAAGGGCCTGGTTAAAATTGCTGCCAGCAGCGACCACAGCAAGCTGGAAAGTCAGATTGCCTGCTTAAGCAATCAAGAGATGATCATTGTCGCCCGCTACTTCGCGACCCTGCCGCTTTTGATCAACATTACTGAAGACGTTGACCTGGCCAGCGAAGTCAACCTGCTCAACAACACGGACAAGGATTACCTGGGCAAGCTGGAATCAACGGTTGACCTGGTAGCGGAAAAGGACAATGCCACTGAAATTCTGAGTCATGTCAATGTCGTGCCAGTTCTGACCGCCCACCCAACCCAGGTGCAGCGCAAGACCATTCTGGAATTGACTAACAAGATCCACGACCAGCTCCGCCGCTACCGGGACTTCAAGACCGGCACCATCAACCGGAAAGAGTGGACCAACCAGCTCCGCCGCTACATTGAAATCATCATGCAGACGGACATCATCCGGGAAAAGAAACTGAAGGTCTCCAATGAAATCAAGAACGTCATGGTCTACTACCCTGACTCCTTGATTCCGGCCATCACTAAGCTGACTGCCCGCTACAAGGAACTTGCCCGGGAAAAGGGCCTCAACGTTGACGGGGCAACGCCGATCACCATGGGCATGTGGATTGGCGGGGACCGGGACGGCAACCCTTACGTTACGGCTGAAACCCTCCGCTTGAGTGCGACGATTCAAAGTGAAGTCATTTTTGAATACTACGTCAAGGCTCTCAACGACCTTTACCGGACAGTGTCTGTTTCAACTTCTTACGTGCAGCCAACGCCGGAAGTTGCCGAACTGGCCAAATTGTCAGCCGACAACTCCCCATTCCGAGAAAACGAACCTTACCGCCGGGCCTTCTACTACCTGGAAAGCCGCCTGGCCCACACGGAAATGGAGCTTTTGGACGTCTTCTCCAAGGAAGCCGTCGTTAAGAAAGAAGCTGCCCTCAAGGCTCCGGTCTACAAGGATGCTTACGAGTTCAAGGAAGACCTGGAAGCCATCAAGCGGTCATTAATCCAAAACCATGACCGGGCAGTTACCGGCGGCCACTTTGACGACCTCCTGGAAGCTATTGATGTCTTTGGCTTCCACCTGGCTACGATCGACATGCGGCAAGACTCCAGCGTCAACGAAGCCTGCGTGGCAGAGCTCTTAAAGAGTGCCCGGATCTGTGACAACTACAGCGATTTGGACGAAGAAGAAAAGATCCAGATCCTGCTCAGTGAATTAAACAATGATCCCCGCAGCCTGCACTCATCCAACTCACCGAAGTCAGAGCTTTTGCAAAAGGAACTGAAGATCTACCACACTGCCCGCCTGCTTAAGGACACCTTGGGCGAGAATGTGATCAAGCAGCACATCATTTCCCACACCGAAAGCATCTCTGACATGCTGGAACAAGCCATCATGCTGAAGGAATACGGCCTGCTCGATTCCGAAAAGGCCCGGGTGCAAGTGGTGCCTTTGTTTGAAACGGTGGAAGACCTGCAGAACTCCCGGGAAATCATGAAGCGCTACCTCAGCTTCGACATCGTCAAGCGCTGGGTTGCTTCTAAGGGCAACTACCAGGAAATCATGCTGGGCTACTCCGACTCCAACAAGGACGGCGGCTACCTGGCCTCCTGCTGGAGTCTGTACAAGGCCCAAAAGGAACTGACAGCCATCGGCGAGGAACAGGGCATCAAGATCACCTTCATGCACGGCCGGGGCGGCACGGTTGGCCGGGGCGGCGGCCCATCATATGAAGCCATCACTTCCCAGCCATTCGGCTCCATCAAGGACCGGATCCGGACCACTGAACAAGGGGAAATCATCCAGAACAAGTACGGTAACAAGGACGCTGCCTACTACAACTTGGAAATGCTGGTTTCCGCCGCGGTTGACCGGATGGTCTCCAAGCAAAATGTCAGCCAGGACCACATCCAGGACTTTACGGCTTCAATGGACGGCATTGTGGAAGACAGCAACCGGGTTTACCGGGAACTTGTTTTTGACAACCCGCACTTCCATGACTACTTCTTCCAGGCTACGCCGATTAAGGAAGTTTCTAGCTTGAACATCGGCTCCCGGCCGGCAGCCAGAAAGAAGATTACTGAACTGTCCGGCTTGCGGGCCATTCCTTGGGTCTTCTCCTGGTCACAGAGCCGGGTCATGTTCCCAGGCTGGTACGGGGTTGGTTCAGCCTTCAAGCACTTCATTGATGCTGATCCGAATAACTTGAAGGAACTGCAGGAAATGTACCAGGGCTGGCCATTCTTCCACTCCCTGCTGTCCAACGTCGACATGGTTTTGTCCAAGTCCAACATGGAAATCGCGGAAAAGTACGCTGGTCTTTGTGAAGACGAAGCTACCCGGTCAGTCTTTGACATCATCAAGAAGGAATGGGAACTGACCAAGGAAGTCATCCTGCAGATCGAAGGCCACAGCAAGCTTTTGGAAGACAACCCGTCTTTGGAAAGCAGCTTGGACTACCGCCTGCCTTACTTCAACGTCTTGAACTACGTCCAGCTGGAAATGATCAAGCGGGGCCGGCAAGAAAAGCTCAGCGGCATCTACGAATCGATCATCCACATCACCATCAACGGGGTCGCTTCCGGCCTGCGTAATTCGGGCTAATGCCACGGATTTATATTTCAATAAGAAGCAAAAAAGCATGTTTTTTCAAACATGCTTTTTCTTCTTGCTTTTGCTTCGTGTTGTTTTAGTTTTTGATTTGGAATTTATTGCAAAATTGTTTTACTTAATCAGCCGCCTTGATTGAAGCGATGATTTCTTCAACCAGGTCAGGGTCATCCTTGAGGCCAGTCGTTTCCAAAACGACTTCCTTCAGCGGTTCATCCTTGAGCATCTGTTGCAGCTTTTGGCTTTCAGCGTCTGCTGGCTCGTCAAAGTGGTAAATCTTGCCGACCGTTTCAAGCAAGGCCGTGTAGTCAAGACCCCGGGCCTTCAGTTCTCTGATTGGCCGGATGAAACGTTCATCATAGCCCAGCTTACGAATCGGTGTCCGGCCAACCCGGGCGATATCGTCAGAGATGTATGGGTTCTTGAAGCGGTTGATGACTTGAGCATGGTATTCTTCAAGTTCTTCCTTGCTAAAGTCCCACTTGGCCAAAAGGAGGGAACGGGTTTCAGCCAAAACGCGGGTTACCTGGTCAACGACCCGGTCATCCTTAACGGCTTCCCCAATCGTTTCATAGCCCAGAGCCTTGCCGGTGTAAGCAACAGTGGCGTGACCAGTATTGACTGAGAACAGCTTTCTTTCGATGTATGGTTCAAGGTCTGGAGCGTAGTGAACGCCTTCCAAGCGGATCTTCGGGTTCTTCATCTGGCTTTCGTCGATAACCCATTCCTTGAAGTCTTCAACTGAAACAAAGAGCGGGTCTTCATTGTGCTGAATTGGCACGATCCGGTCAACAGCGGCGTTCGGGAAGCCAACGTACTTGTCAACTTCGGCCTTGTCTTCGTCAGTCAAGTGCTTGTAGACTTCTTCCTTCAAGAACTGGGAACCGCCGATCATGTTTTCACAGGCAATGACATCCAGAGGTTCGCGATTTCCCTTGACTCTCGCGCTTAAGGCTTGGGCGATCAGAGGAGCAATGATCTTCAATACCTTGGGGCCAATTGCCGTGGTAACCATGTTGGTTGTCTTGATGGCTTCGACTACCTTTTTAGGGTTCTTGGCGTTGTTGATCCCGGTCACGTTGCTGATGTGAATCTTCTTTTTCCCCGGGGCGGCCAGTTGAATATCGTATTCACCCCGCTCAACCAAGGCATCAATGATCGTTTCATTAACGTCGACAAAATCAATTCCAAAACCGTTGGCTGCCAAAGTTTCACCAATGAAGCCGCGGCCAATGTTACCTGCACCAAAGTGTACTGCTCTCATTTTTAATTTTCTCCTACTTTGTCTAACAAACCGATAATTTCTTCTGGCGTTTGCGCGTCGGCTAATTTTGCTACGTTGGCAACGTCGCTGCAGAACAGGGCAATCTGGGACAAGAGCTGCAAGTGCTCATTGCCCAGGCCCGCGATCCCGAAGACAACCGTGACTAATTGCTCCTGGTCATCATCTGGGTCGCTGAAGTCGACCCCCATTGGGATTTGGACAACTGAAATCCCGGTCTTCTTAATGTATTTCTTCCCTTCATCAGTGCCGTGCGGAATAGCGATAAAGTTCCCCATATAGGTTGACACATCCGCGTTCCGGGCAAGCATGGCGTCAATGTATTCCGGCTCGACGCAGCCGTGGTCTACCAGGAGCTGCCCGGCCATGCGGATAGCTTCCTCACGGGTGGCAACATTCTGGTTCAACTTGATCATATCTTTTTCCAGTTTCATGCTTCTGCTCTCCTTACTTCAGTTTGTCAACCAGGCCGCTGACTTCGCCGGCCTTGAGCAAGTCAGCAACGGTGATAACTTGGATCTGGTCATAGCGGATAGCCAGGTTCTTGCCAGCCATTGGCGTAACGATGACCAGGTGGCTTGGATCATTGTCCAGTTCATTGATTCTGACGGCCTTAACAGGGGTTGTCTTGCCGGCCTTCTTCATCTGGTCCTTGAACAGGCTTGACGCCATCGTCACCGTACCCAGATGTTGGTCGTGACGGATAAAGTTGACTTCCTTAACCTTGCTGAAATCGATTGAAGCCAGACTGTTTGCCTTAGCAGCTGTCTTTTCACTCTTCTTGACCTGGTCTGCTTCTGGCAGGGTTTCACCAGCTGCCTTCAAACGGGCAACGACCTGGTCATATTTTGGCGTGCTGAGGAAGTTGCCGACAGCCACGTGCAAAGCGTTTGGCGTCTTTTCCTTAGCCCGTTCAGCCAGTTCTTCCTGGGTGATGACCAGCAGGCCCGGTTCATCCTTCAAGTTGCGGACAGCAGTGTTAGTAACTGGCAGGTTCAAGCCCGCCTTCCTGACCTTATCTCTCAGAAGCGATGCCCCCATAGCGGATGAGCCCATGCCGGCATCACAAGCAAAGATAATTCTTTGCACATCCTTGTAGCTTTCGACCGTTTCAACAGCTGAAGCTCCGGCTTCTTCTTCAGTCAAGCCCTTGGATTCTGCCTTCATAGCTGCCATTTGCCCTTGAGCGGCAGCCAGGTCGCCATAATCACTCTTGTCCATCTTATAGATAACAGCAGCAACGACAAAGGAAACAATTGCTGAACCAAGCACACCGACAATGTTGCCGAAGTAGGCATCCTTGGCTGAAACCAGCAGGATGGCGATAATTGAGCCAGGACTGGCAGCAGCAGTCAAACCGCCGCCCAGGATGCTAAAGAGGAAGGTCCCGGTAATCCCGCCGGCCATGGCAGCCAGGATCAGGATTGGCTTCATCAGAACATATGGGAAGTAGATTTCGTGCACCCCACCAAGGAAGTGAACGATCATTGCACCCGGAGCAGAGCTCTTGGCTGAACCCTTGCCAAAAATTGAGCAGGCCAGCAGGATCCCCAAACCAGGGCCAGGGTTTGATTCCATCAAGAAGAGGACTGACTTGCCGACCTTGGCAGCTTGCTGGATACCTAAAGGAACCAGGACACCGTTGCCGATCGCGTTGTTCAAGAACAAGACCTTGGCTGGTTCAATAACCAGGTTGGCCAGTGGCAGCAGGTGGTGGGCGATGATCCAGTCAACCCCGTTGGCAATCCAAATGGTTGATACAACCAAAATAGGTCCGATCAAGAAGTAGCTGATAGCTACGAAGATCATCCCCATGATCCCCTGGGAGAAGTTGTTATAGATCATTTCAAAGCCGGCCTTGACCTTGCTTTGGAAGGCCTGGTCAAACTTCTTCAAGCACCAGGCACTGAGCGGCCCCATGATCATGGCCCCTAGGAACATTGGAATCCCCGTAGCCTTGTTGGCTGCGTATGGGTAAAGGGCCGGATAAACGATACCCTGTGCTACCGGGTTGGCCCAAGGGAAGGCCAAGACGATGGTCCCGACAACGGAGATGGCACCAACCACGCCCCCTCTTTCCTCATAGACGCTCTTGCCGCCCGTGTAGGCAATCAAGATTGGAATCATGAAGTACAGCATTGAGCTGGTAAAGCTGTTGATGTACTTGTTCGGGAACCAGCCGTTCGGCGACATGAAGATCGCGGTCATGAAGCCCCAGGCAATAATCGCGCCAATGTTTGGCATGATCATGCCTGACAGGAAGGTCCCGAATTTCTGGATCTTTGCCTTAGCTGAGCTCTTGCTCTGAGTTTCAGACATTACTTTTCCTCCTAAACACTAAAAACTATTACCAATAAAACTTTCTCTACTTAACTTTTACTTACATTTTTATCTTAGCTTCAATTGTTTCCGCTTTCAATTAAAAGAAAATAGAAGTCTGGCATCGGTTTCAGTGTCAGACTTCTATTTGTGATATTTGCATTAAGATTGGCCACGGGCCTGGTTTAGCCTTTGGGTTACCTGGCCCAGGTACTGTTGGGCAATAGCAGCCGCGATTTCCTGGCAGTTGCCGGACTCAAACAGCTGCAGGGTCTGGTCACTCATGACCAAAAAGCTGCTGATCATCCCCAAAACATTAGCACTGGCTTCGGGCAAATCTTCCGGCGCTAAAAGCAGGAGCTGCCTTTTAACCATAATTTTGCTTTGATCCATTGCTGTCATGGCAATTGGCTCAGCCAGGTCATAAATGGCAAAAAAGCATTTGCTGACGGCCCTTGTCCGCGTATGCAAGAGGGCCAAGTGACTGCCTGGCAAACCCAAGGGAGCCAGGTCCAGCCGCTTTTTCAGCCGCTGGGCGACTTCCAGCCGGTCTTTAACGTACTCATCCGGCACGGCCGTGACAATCGCCGACAATACAGCATTCATATCCATTCCCTGGCTGCCTATCGGCTGCAGGGTCATCTGTTGCAGAAGCTGCTGGCAAAAGGCGCTTTCTCCTACCAGCTGGGTCAAGACAGCTGCTGGATTTTTGAAGCGGCAGGGCTGCTGAACGGTGCTTTTTTCCGGGTATTTGGCTACATAACTGGCCACCTCACTCTTGACCCGGTCTAGTTCCCCGCCTAAAAGCAAGGGACTGACCAAGTGGTATTCCCGGGGGAAACCTGGCAAATCCAGAGTCGAAAAGATGATGTCATAATCTTCCAGTTTCAGCTGGGCCAAGCCCGAAGCCCGGGCCGTCTTAACCTGCTTAATCTCTGGAACCTCTTTTTGCAAGCGAGCCGCCAGAATGGCAGAAGTTCCCAGCCCATTGTCGCAGATTACCAAAGCTGACAAGTTGCGGCGGGGCTGCCGGCTGCCATATTCATTGGCAAAATATAGCAGCAAGAGCTGCAATTCAGCTACATTCAATTCCTCTGAAAAATCCAGCTTCCAGGCAGCCGTGATTGCTTCATAAAGCTGGGGGAAGTGCATGGTCAGCTGACTCAAGGTTTCAATCCGCACGTTTGGCAAGCGCTTGACGCTGTGCTGCAGCAAGGCGGAAATATGCTTTTGCAGGCGGCGGGAAAAGGCCGGATTCTTGCTGAAATCAAACTGAACCTGGTCAGAAACGTCTTGAATAAACTGCCCCACCCGGAGATTGACGAGGACTTCCTGGTCATCACTGGCAAAAGGCACCCGTTGGTCCTCGTGCATCTGCATTTGATTAGCGAGAAAGATCACTTCATTTTGCGTCAAGGTAACTTCTGGTACGTCTAGCTTGGCAAAAATCTGGTAGACATAGCCTTGGTATTTTAAAGAATCCGGTTTGGCAGCCATGCTTTCCACACTTTTGCCTTGCCGCTGGCGGTCCAGGCTAATGGCAAAGAGCAGAATCAGCTCGATCAGCTGATAATCTGTCTCAAAATTGAAAACTGACAGCAGATCTTTGACCGCTTGCCAGCACTTAAGCAGATCTTTTTTCGGGAGCAGGTCAATGAAAAAGTTTCCCGACTTGGCCTGATCTTCTTTATTAAGGTAAGAGAAAAAGACATAGTCGTTGCTTTCACTGAGCAGGATTCCATTCAGAATCCGGCGCCGCTGGCTTTCCTTGCCGCTGACCTGGACCCCCAGGCCCTTGGTCCGTTTGAGCTCGATCTGGTACTTGGCCAAAGACTCAGCCACAGCAGCCAAGTCTGCTTGAACTGTCGCCTCGCTGACTCCCAGCTCATCAGCCAAAGCAATAATTTTTTCCGGTTCGTCTTTTAACAGTAGCAGAGCGGCCAGGGCATTTCCCCGGTCTTCGGCCTTCATCTCACCTTGCCCCGGGCTCTCTTTGAGTTCGCCGCGCAGGTCGGCAATCGACTCATCCGATCCAGTTAGCTGCAGATAGCCCTTCTTATTGGTCAAGGTCAAGTCTGATTTGGCCAGTTCCGGGCGCAACAAGCCAAATTCCCGGTAAAGGGTCCTCCGGCTGGTTTCCAGCCTTTTTTCCACTTCCGCTAAACTGATTCCGTCTTCATTTTCCAGCAGGATCTGCAGAATTCTCTTCTGCCGGTCGGTCACAATCATTGCTCAGTCTCCTTCATTAAGAAATCGCTATCATTGTACCAGAAGAATACATTTTTGGCCAAAAGTCAAAGCAAGTTTCAGATACAGAAACAGGCAGATGCCGCCGCACCTGCCTGTTTTAAATATTCTGCAAAAATTATTCAACCGTAACGCTCTTAGCCAGGTTACGTGGCTTGTCAACGTCCAAGCCCTTGTTCTTGGACGCGAAGTAAGCCAGCAATTGCGTCGGCACTACTGACAGCAAAGCTGACAGGTAGTAGTCGATTTCCGGCAAGACGATGTTGTCGCCTTCCTTAGCAAATTGCTTGCCAACGATAGTGATCACGTTGGCCCCGCGGGAAGCCACTTCCTGGATGTTGCCCCGGGTCAGGTCAGCCGTTACCGGGTCGTTGATCAAGGCAATTACAGGCGTGCCGTCTTCGATCAGGGAAATGGTCCCGTGCTTCAGTTCAGCAGCGGCAAAGCCTTCAGTTTGGATGTAGGAAACTTCCTTCAGCTTCAAGGCACCTTCCAAGGAAACGGCGTGGTCGATCCCCCGGCCGATGTAGAAGGCGTTTCTAGATGGTACCAGGTACTTCTTGGCCAGTTCTTCGATCTTTTCCTTACCATCAACGATTTCCTGGATGCCCTCAGCGGCCAGGCTCAAGCCTTGCTTCAAGTTCCAGTCCTTGGCAGCCTGGTCGCCCAGCTTTTCACCAACGGCCTTGGCCAAAATTGCCTGCAGGGCAACTTGGGCAGTGTAAGCCTTGGTTGAAGCAACGGCGATTTCCGGACCAGCGTTCAAAAGCATGGTGTAAGTTGCTTCTCTTGACAAGGTTGACCCTTCAACGTTGGTCATGGTCAAGCTTGGGATCCCCCGCTTGTTGGCTTCAGTCAAGACCACGCGGGAGTCGGCAGTTTCGCCGGACTGGGTCAGGAAGATGAAGAATGGGTGCTTGGACATCATTGGGAAGTGGTAGCCAGCTTCGGAAGCATAGCCAACTTCAGTTGGAATCCCGGTGAACTTCTCAAAAATTTCCTTGCCGACCAGACCAGCGTGGTAGGAAGTACCAGCCGCGAAGATGTAGATCCGGTCAGCCTGGCTGACAGCGTCGACGATCTTTTCGTCAACAACTGGCTTGCCTGCTTCGTCTAAGTAGTCAGTTGACAGGCGGCGCATAACTGCTGGCTGTTCGTCGATTTCCTTGAGCATGTAGAATTCGTAAGTGCCCTTGGAAGCAGCGTTCGGGTCGATGTCCAAAACTTTAGCTTCTCTTTCCACCTTGTTGCCGTCGTAGTCTTGGATTTCGATTGAGTCCTTGGTTACGTCAGCACAGTCGCCATCGTTCAAGGCGATAAAGGTCTTGGTTTGATCCAAAACAGAAATCGCGTCTGAAGCGATAATGTTAAAGCCGTCGCCCAAGCCCAGCATCATCGGGCTCTTGTTCTTGGCAATGTAAATGTGGTCTGGCTTGGTGTTGTCCACCAGCAAGAAGGCGTATGAACCCTTAACCAGCTTCAAAGCCTGCTTGAAGGCTGAAAAAGCATCCAGGGTTTCGTCCTTGGCCAGCTTGGCTACCAGTTGCACGATAACTTCAGTATCAGTTTCAGACTTGAAGTGAACGCCTGCCAGGTACTTTTCCTTCAGTTCCAGGTAGTTTTCAATGACCCCGTTGTGAACCAGGTAGAAGCGGCCGTCTTCTGAGTAGTGTGGGTGGGCGTTTTCCACCGTTGGCTGGCCGTGGGTTGCCCAGCGGGTGTGGCCGATCCCGGTCGTCCCTTCTTCCTCTGGCGTCAGCTTTTCTTCCAGGTTGGCAATCCGGCCAACCGCCTTGGTCAAGTATTCATGCCCTTGTAAGTCATTGAGGTAGATACCAGCTGAGTCGTAGCCGCGGTATTCCAAGTTCTTCAAACCGTTTAAAACAACTTCTCTAGCTGGCTTGCCAACTACACCGACAATTCCGCACATATTTCTTCTCCTTTGGTCTAGTTCAATTTAAGCTATTGGACTAATTTGTATTTTTGCGTTTGCAATAGGAATCATAGCCGTTTTTTTAGCCCGGGTCAAGTCTTTGCTCGCAAATTGGTATAATTATAAGCGGTAAAGTGGCGAGCTTAACTATTTCTTTGCAAAAAGGTCAAAAAAAGCCCCCGTCTTGGCAGACAGAGGCTTAAAATCAGTCTTCTTTCTTGTCTTCTTCGTCATCACTCTCGGTCTTGACCGGGATTGGCCGGTGCTCGATCGGGGTGGAAAAGGCAATTTCGGTCTTGGTCCGGCCGAATTTCTGCAGCTCGTTGACTAAGTGGTCCAGTTCTTCAGGCCGCTGGTAGGCAGCCTGAATCAGCATGGAGTAGTCCCCCGTCACGCAGTCGCACTGGATAACATTCGGAATCTTTTCGATGAAGGGGTAGAACTCGCTCTTGTCTTCCGGCTTGACTTCCAGATTGATGAAAGCCTTAACCACGTAGCCCATGGACGGGTAGTCAATGTCAGCATAGTAGTGCTTGATGAGGTTGTTGGCTTCCATCCGTCTGATGCGGTTGGCTACGGCCGGAGAAGACATGAAGTTGGCTTCCGCGATATCCTTGACGGAAATGCGGGCGTTCTCTTCCAACATTTGTAAAATGCGTCGGTCGGTTTTGTCGATTTTGTATTCAACCATTTCTTTCTCCCACCTATTCAACAGCTGCGCTGGCTATTTCGGTCCTTTTATTAAAAATATTATATTCCTACAAGAATTCAGCGCAAGGCTTTTCTGAAAAAAGAGTTATATCTTGCATCCCGCCCTTAAGCAAAGAAGCTGACGATCAAGGTCAAGATAGGCAAGCCCCCCTGCATCAAGAGGATCTTCGGCTGGCCGGTCACGGCCCCGTAGGCCGCTACCAGGATCATGTAGGCCAAGACCAGCTGCAGGACGATCTTGCCCAGGGCAAAGGCCGCGATCAAGGTCAAAACGGCCAGCAGGCCGTTGTAGATACCCTGGTTCTTAAACAGCGTATTGACTGACGACCGGCTTAATTCTTCCTGGTCCATTTGGAAAACTTCTGCCGTCTTCTTGGAAGTCGTTGCAAAAGTTTCCAAATACATGATATAGAAGAACTCAACTGCCACCAGGCAGGCTAAAACTTGTAAAGCTATTTTCATTGTTAACTCCTCAACTTTTCACTTCAGTGCAAGCTGATAGTGATATTTTACTTAAAACATAATGATAAAGTCAAACCATAAGTTGACACTTATCCGCAATCATTGGCCAGATCAGCGATTTTCCTGGCCGGGATGCCGGCAAAGACCCCATTGGCTGGCAGATCCTGGGCCACCACGGCCCCGGCTTCCACGACCACGTTATCGCCGATTTTGACCCCGGCCAAAACCGTGACCCCCGCTCCCAGGCAGACATCATTGCCGATTTCAACCCCCTTGGCCTGGGCCAGGCGCTGGCGCCGCTGCCTGGTTGACCGGGGGTGGGCGATTGTCGTTATTAGGCAGCTTGGCCCCATGGTCACGTAATCGCCAATATGAACATCTCCGGCATCTTCAATGGTTAAACCACTGGCCGCCAAAAAGTGATGGCCGATATAGATATTGGGTCCGTTCAAGCAGCTGAAGCTGGTCCCAAAGACGGCTTGGTCTCCCAAAGCGCCCAAGTGCATCTTTAAGCGCAAGAGCTGGGCTGGCCGGTCCAGATTATTGCCCTGCCTAAGCTCATCGTTCCAGATGATCCCGGCTTCTTGATAATGCTCCACTTCCGGAGCCGTCAGCTGGTAGAAGTCGCCGGAGCGCATTTTTTCAAGTTCATCCATGGTCTTTTTCCTTTAAGTATTTTTCAATGATTGTCAATGGCTGGCAAGCCCGGGATTCCACTTATTTCAATGGGTGGAGGGATAGGGCTTGCCAGCTTCTTTTTACTTAAATTTGTATAGAGAAAGCTTTTGCTCTGCTTTTTGCCAGTTGCCGTTATGCATGATCAACCGGCACTGCTGTCCATTGATGTAATTCTTGCCATTGTTCAGCACGTAATTGCCTAAGCCGTCTGTCAGATAAACGTAATATCCGTTCGACTTAAAGCCTTTTACATAGCCCTTGGCATGATTTCCTATCACACGAACGTAGTCATTTAGCCACAAACCACGTGCATGCTTCGTATTCTTCTCATTACGCTTGGATGACGTATTTGGTTGCTTTCTGCCTTTTCTTGCAGTTGCTTCGTGAAGTGACCGCTTCTTCTTGCGGAACTGGCTGATCATCGTCACCGTATCCGACAGCTGACCCACTGACTTGATCCCGCTGATTGCGATTGCATCCATGAAGTGACCTTTTGGCAAAAGAAGATTCTTACGATCTACGTAGGTTTGCGAACCGTACTGAAAGCTTGCTTCTGGGAAGGCAGTCATAATCCGCTTGCGCAGAATGTTCATGAACGTTGCACCCTTCAGCTGCTTTATCACTTTCTTCTTTGCCTTCATCCACTTGTAGAGCTTGCCGCCTGGCTGGTGGTTCTTCGTAGTATGACAATTCGTGCAAAGCGTTATCAGATTGTCCACCCGATCTGTCCCGCCTTGTGATCGGTAGACAATGTGGTGGACAACAAGCTTTACGCCTTCGCCATGCTTATGGCAAAGCTGACAGGTGTACTCGTCACGTGCCAGCACGTAATACTCATAGTTCTTCCAGTCCTTCAGTGAGCCTTCTTGATACTGCTTGCCCGAAATTTCTGGGTTAACCATTTTGGCCATGTCAAACTTGCCTACTTCGATGTGAAGATCGGGATTTGGTAACACAGCCAGATAGCGTTTGATCCAAGCAATGTTATGGCTTACCTTGCCTTTTATTGACGGCGGAAGCCATAAGCCGTCTCGCTTGCCATGCACTCTGTTTAAAAAGTGGGCTTGGCGATAGCGAGTCTTGCGGTTTCTTTTGCTTCTGCGGTAGATCTTGCGGGTGTACAGATTTTTGTGTACGTCTTGGCGAAGCTCTACCTCGCTTTGATGCAGCACCTTGTTTTGACTGACAATGGCAAAGCCAATGTGTCTCTGCCCAGTGTCTACGCCAAGGCTAACCTTCTGCTTATAGCCGTATGAGCCGTATTTCAGCTGAATGGTGAACGGATATTTCTTGACCACAAAAGCCTTGCCGCTTGTCAGAAGCAGCCTGGCCTTTCTTGGACGACATGGCATTAGCGGCTTGCCGTCCTTGTTAAGCAGAAACACCCGATTGGCATTTTCGTGCTTCATGCTTTTTCTCCTTTTCCGTAATGCAGGAAACAGTGGTTCCTGCCACTTGTCCGAATCAGGAGACCCAATCCGGAT
>NZ_KV793154.1:16855-21494 GCF_001808415.1 Lactobacillus sp. HMSC08B12
TGCCACAGAGCCAAAGACTTGGGCATCATCCTTGGGTGTGATGACATGGATAACGTAGTCCCTCTATCCAGTCAGCTGAAGCCGATTGGATAGCTTAGTCTAGACAATGAAAGCTGGATTCCTCCAGCCTCCCTATTGAAGACGTAGGACTTGAAACTTACGCTTCAAGCCCCTTACTTCAGTAAGGGGTTACTATTGACACTGGTTAAATTATAAGCGAAAAGCGTTTAAAAGAAAAAGACCTTAAAAAAATCAAGCCATATTCGTGTTGATTACATAGGCCCGCTGGCCCGGCATCTCTGCCACCAGCTGCAGGCGCAGGCGGCCGGCATAGTCTTTGATCCGGAAATTTTCTTCAATGATTTCACCGTCAGCCGTTTCTCCAAGCTGCTTTACCAGGGTCAAAAATTCCCGCCGGCAGTCAAACTCGAATCCAGCCCCCCTTAAACGCAGGGACTGGCACCAGTTCTGGGCAGCCTTGTTAGAATAAATAGGCTCCAAGTCCCCGCCCTTGTCCAAAAGGAGCATGACTGGCACGGTTTCCGCCAGATCCTGGTCATTTTTTCCGCTGAAAGGATAGAGGGCGTTCAAGACATTGATCTGGCCGATCTTCTTATAAAAAGCATGCTCAGCCAGACTTTCAAATTCCAGTCCCCGCTCCTTCCGCTTGGCGGTAATCTTGTCTTTTGGCAAAGGCTGGGAGAAGTAGAAGCCCTGGGCCAAAACGCAGCCGATGGAGTGAAGGAAGTCGTATTCGTCCTTAGTCTCTACCCCTTCAGACAGGGTTTCAATCCCCAGCCGCTTGGCCATGTCGATCACGTCCATCAAGATGGTCGGGGTCTTTTCGTTGGCGTGGCGGAGAAAGGCCATGTCAATCTTGAGCAAGTCAAAATCGAAGTTCTGCAGGTTGTTCAAAGACGAAAAGCCGCTGCCGAAGTCATCCAGCCAGACCTGGTAGCCATCCTCATGGAAGCGGCTGATGTGCTCCTTGATGACAGCTTCAGTGTTGCTGAGGAGGGCTGACTCGGTAATTTCGATCCGAATCTGGGAGCTTTTCACCCCATGACTGGCCAAAATATTATTGATTCTTTCATGCAGGTCGGGCAGCTCCAGGTCATAACGGGACAAGTTGACCGAAACCATCGGGTAGGTCTCGCCTTTTTGCATCGCTTCTTCCAGGTCCTGGCAGACCAGGTCCAAGATATGCAGGTACAGCTTGTGGATCAAATGTCCCCGCTCCAGGACCTCGATGAATTCTCCCGGGTTCAAAAAGCCGTAATTAGGGTCAATCCAGCGGGCCAGGGCTTCATAAGTGCTGATCTTGGAACTGAAGGTGTCCACGATCGGCTGGTAGTAGACCTTGATCCAGCCCTTAGCCACTGCCTCGTCGATATGGCCCAGCAGGTAAGGTAGTTAGCCAAAGTCAGGTCAGCCTCCATCTTTTGCTCATAGCGGCATTAGTAGTTCTGGTAGTTGCCCACGGCATTGTTGGCCGCGATTCTGGCCCGGTCCATGCACTGGTTCATCAATTCTACATAGCCCAGCATTTTCTGAGCTTCCAGGGGAGAAAGACCGCTGAAATCAAAATCCCTTTTAAAAGCACCGTATTTTCCCAAGCTTTACCTCACCAAGCAAAATACAAATTTCCTAGCCAAAATACCGTTAACATAAGAAAACACCCGCGGCTGGGCCGGGAGTGTCTACCTTTTAGAGTAAAAAATACTATAAAGCATTCGATTAATAAAATCAAGCTATTGGCGCGAAATAATAAAGCGCTCATTGCTTTTATTAGGTAAGCCTTAATAAATCAAGGATATATCGCTAATGCGATAAGTTTTCAGTTATCTATCCAGCTTGCATTTATTGAGGTATTCCAACAAAAAAGTCCGGGCTAAGGAATTTGGCCGGATCTGCCGGCGGGCTTCGTCTATGCTTAACCAGTTCCAGGCGTCGATTTCCTCATTTGGACTACCCTTTTCAGCCTGGTCAACGGTCACCGTGTAGTTGAGCATCAAGGTATTTGAGGGGGCAAAATACTGGCTGCGGTTGAAGTGGAGGCTTTTAGCCGTTAGATGAAGTTCCTCCATTAGTTCTCTGCGGCAGCTGTCTTCGGCGTTCTCCCCTTTGTTAACGTAGCCAGCTACCAGGATATAGGAGTCCTTCCCGTACTGCTTGATCAAGAGTACCTGGTCGCCTCCTTCATTCATGACGATCATGCTGACAGCGACGGAAAAAACTGGAAAGCGGAAGTCGCCGCATTGCTCGCAATAAGGGATCAAGCCATCCAGAGGCAATTCCTTTTTAGTCAATTTTTGCCCGCACTGGGGGCAGTAGGTCAGTTCAAACATTTTTTGTCACTCTTATCTGCTTACTTATCATTACCTGCAGAAACTAGATATACTTGCTGCCCTCCCGCCGGCTTAAGGCAGAGAGATCGCGGAAAGCCACGTATTCCCTGACCCAGGCCGGGTTGGTCTTGGAGTAGTCCCTTAGGGCCCAGCCGATAGCCTTGTTGATAAAAAATTCCTGGCTGCCTAAGTTGCGGTCGATAATTTTGCCCAAAAGGTCCGGGTCAGTTGCTTCTTTTAAGCCCAGCTGGAATTCAATCGCCGTCCGCCTAACCCAGAAGTCGGGATCTTGAGCCCAGGCCAGCATGAGGGCTGCCGTCTTTTCCTTGTTTTCCTCATCTTTGATAAAAATCTGCCCGGCCAGTTTGACCAGGCTGTCGACGCTGTCCCACCAGGACTTGGTCTCAGCCAGTTGCTTGATTTTTGGTAAGTCCTTAAAAGTCAGCTGCTTTTGGACTTTCTTCAAGTAGTCCAGGGCAAAGTACTGCATTTCCCGGTAGTCATCTTTAAAGCAGAGGTCAACCAGGTCCCAGGCAATTTCTTCCTTAGTCACGCCCTTTAAAAAAGGCCTGGATAATTCCCGCCGCGTTGGCGTCTTGAGCCCATAGAAGGGAAAAAGATTTCGCATGTACTTGCCCATGGCCTGGGCATTTTCTTTGTTAGCCCCGGCCGCATAAGCCTTTTTAACCGCCTGGTACTTTTCAAAAGGGGTCATCATTTCACCATGTTTTCATCTTTCTGTCAGTTGTATGGTAAAATATAAGCTATTGTGTGCTTTAGCACAATAGTTTTTAAATTTGTATTTTCTAGTTTTTAATTTCTATGTATTGTTATTTTAACTTGGTTTATGGAGGATCAACATGAAAGAAAAGCTGACGCATGCTGAGTCGCTGACGATTTCCAGCATGCTCTTTGGCCTCTTCTTCGGGGCCGGAAACCTAATTTTTCCTACCTACCTGGGGGAAGCCAGCGGAGCCAACCTCTGGATCTCCCTCTTGGGCTTCCTAATCACCGGGGTGGGCCTGCCCCTTTTGGCCATCGCCTCATTAGGGATGACCAGGTCAGAAGGGCTTTTAGACCTCAGTGGCCGGGTCAGCCACAAGTACAGCTACTTCTTTACCTGCCTTTTGTACTTGACCATCGGACCCTTCTTCGCCATTCCCCGCTGCTTCACGGTTCCTTTTGAAACCGGGATCTCGGCGCTTTTGCCAAGTGGGATGACCAAAAGCACCGGCCTCTTTATTTTCTCACTGATCTTCTTCGCGATCATGCTTTTCTTCTCTTTAAGACCAGGGCGGATCATGGACTGGATCGGCAAGTTTCTGACTCCGGCCTTCTTGCTCTTTTTCTTCTTTATCATGATCACAGCGCTGCTGCATCCCTTGGGCAACTTCCAAGCAGTTAAGCCAGTTGGCGAATATGCCAGCGCCCCACTAATCAGCGGGGTCTTGGCCGGCTACAACACCATGGATGCTTTGGCGGGCCTGGCCTTTGGGATTATCGTCATTTCCAGCATCCGGACCTTTGGGGTTACCAAGCCGGAAAAAGTTGCTTCCGCGACTTTGAAGACCGGGGTCCTCACCTGCCTTTTGATGGCAGTGATATACGCCATTACCGCCCTGGTCGGAGCCCAGAGCCGGACTGCCTTGGGCCTAGCTGCTAACGGCGGGGAAGCCCTGTCCCAGATCGCCCGCCACTACTTCCCAGGTCTGGGGGCAGTAATTTTTGCCTTGATGATCTTCGTGGCCTGCCTTAAGACGGCCATCGGCCTTATCACGGCCTGCAGCGAGACCTTCGTGGAAATGTTCCCGAAGACCCTGTCTTACAACAAGTGGGCCATTATCTTCAGCCTCCTGGCCTTTGGGATTGCCAACGTGGGCTTGACCACCATCATTTCCTTCTCCCTGCCAGTCTTGATGCTGCTCTACCCGCTGGCCATCTCCTTGATCCTGCTGGCCTTGACCAGCAAGCTCTTTGACTTTAGGCAGGTCGACTATCAGATTATGACGGCTGTTACCTTCCTTTGCGCCCTGGGCGACTTCTTCAAGGCCCTGCCGGCAGGGATGCAGGTCAAGGCGGTTACCGGCCTTTACGGCCGCGCCCTGCCCCTTTACCAGGATGGCCTGGGCTGGCTGGTTCCAGTCGCTGTTACCTTCGTTATTTTAACTATTAAGGCTGCTATCAGCAAAAAACGCGCCTAACGCGAAAACAGAGTTTCCTAAGCTAAAGAGGAAACTCTGTTTTTGTCATACCCAAAAATAAGAAAAGACACCCACCTAAACTTAGATGAG
>NZ_KV793155.1:0-6857 GCF_001808415.1 Lactobacillus sp. HMSC08B12
CGTTGCGGTTGGTATTGCGCCGATTTATCCCTTTTGCCCTATTTTTTCCGCTTCTTGTAGCGGGATTTTTTCGCCAGCTGCTGGGTCTTGTAAGGCAGGTAGCCTTTGGCCAAAAGGCCGCACCAGACCAAGAGCAAGAGGCTCCAGGCAAACTGGCCCGGCATAATGGCCAGCCAGAAAATTATAATCAGCCCCGTCTGCAAAAGCAAGGCCCAGGCCAAGACCCGGCTGACTTCCTGCCCCCGCTCTTTTTGGGCAATCGGGTAGACCCGGTACATGATGTTCTGGTCATATTTTTGCCCTAAAGGCAGGAGCTGCCAGACGGTTAAGTACATGACCAAGCCGGACAGGAGCAGAGACCAGACCGGATCCTGGATCATGGCTGTTAACAAAACGGCAAAGGCCGTCATCCGGGCCAAAAGGTTCAAGTATTCCGGGTCCCGCAAAAGAGTCCGCCGGTACAAGAAGCTGTTTGGGCTTTCCTTGCCAAAAGGCGGCAATAAAAAGTCCAGGTACTTCCGCCGCTTGATATTGACCTGTCTTTCCTTGACGTCAGTAAACAGGGCAAAGCCGGCGTAAACCGTCTCTTTCCGCCTTGATTCATAGTCAATGGCGTACTGCCAGTCAAAGGCGGAATTTTTCCAGGCCCGTAAGGCCAAAACTGCGATAACGGCAAGGGCCAAAAGCAGGTACAAGGCATTTGGCAAGAAATACAAACTCGCTAAAAGCAGGGCTAATAGGACTAGCCTGATCAGCCAGGTCACCTGCTTGACCCTGTGGTCAAAAGTCAGGCTGCGGCTGACCGCCCCTTGCTCAAAGACCTTGGCGAAAAAGAGGGCCAAGACCAAGCTAAAGTAGTTGAGATTGCTGAGGCCCATTTTTAAACTGGCGAAGGGATACATGATCCCGCCAGCTAAGGCCAAAAGCAGGGCCGGCAGAACTAAGCTGTAGCGGCGCATGGGAGCCAGGTAATCATCCAGCCGGTCGTCAGTGGCCAACAAAAACTGCCGGTCAGCCGTCTGCAATAGGGTCACCAGTTTGCCCGGCAAGTAGGCCAGCCAAAGCAAGGCGGATAATACCAGGGGATAGTACCAGGCCTTTACCGGCAGGACCTTCATCACCTGAGCATACCAGAACATGACTGCCCCAAAGATGAAGATCAGAGCCAGGACAAAGAAATCGTTGAAAACCAAGGCCAAATACTTGGCTGACTGCTGGAAGTTACCCTGCAGTCTCTTCTTTGCCAACTCACGCATTTTTCTGCTCCTGGTACAAGAGCTGATAGAGCTTGTCAAAGGAGTCGCTGGCCTCTAAGCCATAGTGGTCCCTGATTTCATCCAGGCTGCCGGTGAACTCGATCGTGCCCTGGTTTAAGATCGCGTAGGTCTTGATGGCCTTCTGGGCATCGGCTAATACGTGGGTCGTCATCAGAATTTCCTTGCCAGACTCTTGCGCTTCTTTGATGAGGCCGATGAAGTTGGCGACAGCCAGAGGGTCCAGGCCGGTAAATGGCTCATCGATCACTAAAAGCTGGGCGTCAGTCAAGAAGGCGGCCACGATCATCACCTTCTGCTGCATCCCTTTTGAAAAGTGCACCGGCAGCCAGTCCAATTTGTCTGCCAGGCGGAACATGGTTAAAAGCTCTTTAGCCTTTTCCCAGGCTTTATCCGGATCCAGCTGGTAGGCCAGGATGGTCAGTTCTAGGTGCTCTTTCAAGGTCAGTTCCGGGTAGATGACTGGCGTTTCCGGGATGTAGGCCACCAGCTTTTTAAATTCAGCTGGCTTCTCAGCCAGGTTGATCCCGTTTAAAGTAATTTTGCCGGCTTGCGGGCGCAAAAGGCCCAGCAGGTGCTTGATGGTGGTCGACTTGCCGGCCCCGTTCAAGCCAATCAAGCCGATCGCCTCACCGGAAGCGATGGTCAGATTGACGTCTTTGATTACCGGGATGCCGCTGTAGCCCCCGGTCAAATGCGATATTTCTAGAGTCATATTTTCCCTATCTTTCTTCATGTTTTTATCTGCCTCTTATGATAGCATGGAGACATAGAGAAACTGAAAAAATAACTCATTAAAATTGATCAGAGGTAACACAATGACTAAGGCTGAATTAATTGACGACTGTTTATTCTGTAAGATTATCCGCGGCGAAATTCCCAGCTACACCGTTTTTGAAAATGACGACGTGAAGGCCTTTTTGGACATTTCCCAGGTCAACGAAGGCCACGTATTGATGGTGACAAAGAAGCACTTGACCAACTTCTTTGACTACAGCGCTGAAGACGCCTGCCGCTTTATGCAATACGTGCCGGAAATCGCCAAGGCCATCAAGGCTTCTGACCCGCGGATCCAGGCGATGAATGTCACCAGCAACAACGGTAAAATTGCCGGCCAGGTGGTCATGCACTCTCATATCCACTTTATCCCCCGCTGGGAAGGCGACGGCATCAAGTTCTTCACCAGAAACAATGCCGACCAGTACGACGAAAAGAAGTACCAGGAAGTCTGCGACCGGATCAAGGCCCAGTTTTAACTGAGGGGGAAGAAAAATGCGGAATTTCAAGCACTTTGGCCTGGGCTTTTTGCTCGGGGCAGCAGCAGGGGCGGTCTTTGCCTTTTTGCCAGATGAAAACGGCAAGAGCACCAGGGAATATCTCAAAGAAGACGCGGAAGACTTCAAGGAAAGCCACAAGGAACTGCAAGACGGCCTCTCCCGGGCCCAGGAAGCCGGCAGCCGCTTAGCCAGTGAACTGCCAGCAGCTGAGCAGATGGTCAGCGACCTCAACACCGACGTTGAACGCTTCAAGCAGGAAGCCGACAAGGAAATCACCCGCCTGCAGGCCAAGATTGACAGACTAAGCAGCGAGCTCAACCAGGACCTGAACGAGAGCGAAAATTAATCAGAACATAAAAAAGTGTTGAATGATTACTCTTACCATGAAGTAATTACTCAACACTTTTTTCTTGCTCTAAATTTTTCTATTGTTTATTTGACTGCCACTGGCCAACCAGGCTGGTAACGTCACTTGCGCCCATGTCAGCCAAAACTGCTGGCAGACCGTCAATCACGTGTTTGATGGCCAATTTGTCATGGAAAGCCATGCTGCCGATCTGGACAGCGCTGGCCCCAGCCAAGATGAATTCAGCCGCGTCTTCCGGGCTGTTGATCCCGCCGACCCCGATGATCGGCAAACTAGTTGCCTGCCTGACCTGGGCCACCATGCGGACAGCCACTGGCTTAACTGCTTGACCGGACAAGCCGCCAAAGTCATTGCCTAAAACCGGCCGCCGGGTCTTTAAATCAAGGTGCAGGCCCAGCAAGGTGTTAATCAAGGTCAAGCCATCAGCTCCGCCTCTTTCAGCGGCCTGGGCAATTTCCACGATGCTGGTAACGTTTGGCGTCAATTTCACGTATACCGGCAGGTCCACTTTTTCCTTAACCAGGCGGGTGATCTTTTCCACCATTTCCGGCACGATGCCAAAAGTCATCCCGCCTTCAGACACGTTCGGGCAGGACAAGTTAAGCTCTAAAGCGTCCGGCTTGGCCGCGGCCAGAATTTTCGCGACTTCCACGTAGTCTTCCACGCTTTCCCCGCCCACGCTGGCCAAGATCGGCAGGTCCGGGTGCTTTTCTCTTAAAGCCGGGATCTTCTCGCTAGCCACGACCTCAGCGCCTGGGTTGGTCAAGCCTACGGCGTTCATGACCCCGTCAGCGAGCAAGGCAATCTGCGGCTGAGGGTTGCCGGTCCGGGCATGCCGGGTGGCAGTCTTTAAGACGATCGCCCCCATCTCGTCCCAGTTGAAATTCTCTGGCAAGTCGCCAAAGGCAAAGGTCCCACTCGCCGGCATTACCGGATTCTTCAGCTTCAAGCCTGGCAGTTCAACAGCCAAATTAACTTCTGCGGTCATTTTTCCTCCCGTGTGACTTCATGTGACTTCTTTAACTTTTCAATTCGCCAAAATTATCCTACAAAAAAATAAAAAAGGCAAGCTGGCCTGGCCCCTTGATTTTTCAGAAAGTTCGTGATAGTCTTTTGTTAACTGAGCTTTAATTGGTACAGAGAGACCACAAGCAGCACAATCTTTTTGGTATGCACGCATTCTGCCCGCCTGGGGTCTCTGTAGACTCTGGCGGGCTTTTCTTATGCGGTCATACGCGCTTTGTAAATTTAAGGAGTCGCAATGAACAAACCGTTATTTATCGCTTTGGACTATGATGATCAGGAAAAAATGTGGCTGTTCCTCAACCAGCTGAAGGACAAGCATGGCCTGCACGTCAAGCTGGGGATGGAAATGTTCTACCAGTACGGGCCGGAAATTGTCCGTGATTTGTCCGCCAAGGGCTACCAGATCTTCCTTGACCTCAAGCTGCACGACATTCCCAACACCGTCAAGCGGACTGCCCACCAGCTGGCTGCTTTGGGCGTTTACTGCACGACTGTCCACGCCCTGGGCGGCAAGCAGATGATCCAGGCCGCTAAAGAAGGCCTGATCGAAGGTACCCCGGCCGGCAAGCCGGTGCCAAAGCTTTTGGCCGTGACTGAACTGACTTCAATCTCTGAAGAAGTCTTGAAGAATGAACAGCACTGCTCACTCAACCTGGCTGACGAAGTAAAGAGCCTGGCCCACCAGGCCCAGGAAGCCGGGGCTGACGGGATCATCTGCTCACCTTTGGAAGTCAAGGCGATGAAGAGCGAATTCAACGACGACTTCATGTTCGTCACTCCGGGCATCCGGCCAAAGAGCTACCAAAAGGACGACCAGGCCCGGGTGGCCACCCCAGGCCAGGCGCGGGAAAACGGGTCAACCGCTATAGTTGTCGGCCGGCCAATCACCCAGGCCGCTGACCCGCAAAAAGCATATGAAGAGATTTTGAAGGATTGGAGCAAGAACGATGCAAAATAACGAAATTATCCGCCAGCTGATCGACAAGAAGATTGTGACTATTTCCACAGACAAGGACTTTGTCTACGCCAGCGGGATGCACTCCCCCATCTACACTGACCTGCGGCAAACCATTTCCTTCCCGAAACTGCGGCAGGCAATCGCTGAAAACCTGGCAGCCTTGATCAAGCAGGAATTCCCGGAAGTTACGGTGATCGGCGGTGTCGCTACGGCCGGCATCCCGCACGCTGCCTGGGTTGCCCAAGTCATGAACCTGCCAATGGTTTACATCCGCTCCAAGCCAAAGGACCACGGCCAAGGCCGGCAAATCGAAGGCCGCCTGTCCATGGACGACCACATCGTTTTGATCGACGACCTCATTTCAACTGGCGGCAGCGTTTTGTCTGCCGTGCAAGCAGTCAAGGACACCGGCACCCACGTTGACGGGGTCAGCTCAATCTTTACCTACCTTTTGCCAGACGCTGACGAAAACTTCAAGAAGGCCGACACCAAGTTCGCTCCGCTCTTGAACTACCGGGAACTGATTGAACAGGAAATTGCTGAAACGGTCAGCGAAGAACAATATAAGGAATTGTTGGCTTGGCACCAGGATCCTTGGAACTGGAAGCGGTAAGAGCTAGTAAAGAAATTCCTAAGAAAGACGGATTTTTTCATAAACTTTGCCTCCAGGAACTCTATAGCTGGAAAAATATGTTATATTAGTAACCAGTACGTATGAAGGATGTGGAGATTTAATTTTATGAAAAAGCATTTGAAGAAAATTGCCGTTTTGGCAGGTGCCGCAGCTATCGGTCTGTCCACTGCCGCTTGCTCAAGCAGCTCAGCTACTGTAGTTAACTACAAGGGTGGCAAGATCACTCAGGACGAATACTACGAAGCTATGAAGGACACTTCAGCCGGCCAATCAACTTTGGTCAGCTTGATCATCTACCGCACGCTGAAGGCCCAATACGGTGACAAGGTATCTTCAAAGAAGATCAACGCCGAATACAACAAGTACAAGAAGCAATACGGCTCAAACTTCAGCACTGTTTTGAGCTACAGCGGCTTGACTACTAAGTCATTCAAGCAAAACCTGGCAACCAACCTGTACTCAGTTGCCGCTTTGAAGGACTTGAAGAAGCCAACCACCACGCAAGAAAAGAACTGGTGGAAGAGCTACCACACCAAGACCACTGTGCAACACATTGTAGTTGACAAGAAGTCAACTGCTGAAACTGTCATCAAGAAGCTGAAGAGCGGCACTAGCTTTGCTACTCTGGCTAAGAAGTACTCAACTGACACTGCTACCAAGAAGAAGGCCGGCAAGCTGGCAGCCTTCGACTCAACTGACACCAGCTTGAGCAGCACTTTCAAGTCAGCTGTTTGGAAGCTTAAGGAAGGCGAATACACTACCACGCCAGTTAAGACTTCATCCGGCTACGAAGTCATCAAGGTTTTGAAGACTACTGAAAAGGGATCATACACTAAGAACAAGAGCTTCATCGACAAGCAGCTCTACGCTAAGTGGGCAGCTGACTCCAACACGATGACCAAGATCATCAGCAAGGTTCTGAAGAAGGCAAACGTCAACATCAAGGACAAGGACCTGAAGAGCAAGAACCTGCTGGCTAACTACTTGAACTCATCAGCTTCATCATCAGCATCGTCATCTAGCGCAAACTAATGCGAGCTGACGATTAGACGATAAAAAGACGCGATTCACTGAATCGTGTCTTTTTTCTTTGTTTCTTTCGATACTACTTCTTCAGCTCATAAGCGGCCAGGATTTCCTTAGCCTGCTGGCGGTCAGCTTCCTTGGCAAAGGTCAGTTGCAGGACCCCGTCGATTTCTTCTCTGATTTCCAGGATCTGCAGGCTGACGATGCTGATTCCGGCTTCTGCCGGCAAGCCTAAAAAATAAAAACCACCTGATTTGGAAGACGTTGATATGACCCCCGAAATTAGGACACTAAT
>NZ_KV793156.1:0-5625 GCF_001808415.1 Lactobacillus sp. HMSC08B12
AGTTCTTTTTGGTGTGGGAAGTTTAAGTTAGATTCTATCATAGGTTGTCTTAGTAATCATGTTGAAGCCTGTGGACGCATCCAAATCATTGCACCTAATATTGCACCGAATTTAGTAGCAACATTTTCTATTCTCAGTTAATCAGAGCTGGCTATTTTGAAGAGAATCCAGAGATAGCAAGCACTGAAAACGTATAAGAATTAGATGAATTTTAGGTCAATTTAACATCTTTTTAATTACCGCTATCAAGCCAATGGGGGCAACCAGCAGCACGCAAGCTAGCGCCGACTACCTCGCTGCTCCTTTGACCAACGGCTTCCTGCAGGGCTACAACACCCTGGACGCCCTGGCAGCTTTGGCCTTCGGGATTACGGGAGCGCTCGTAAACTTCCCTGGCTTCCTTACTAAAAGCGTAGAATTTATCTTGCATAAGGCAACCTTCCGTAAGCAATTTTATATTACCTGTTTATTATAATGCAAAAATCCGGACAAAGTAAAAAAGGCAGTCATTTGACTGCCTTTTTTACGATTGTGCAAGATCTTTAACAGAATCCTATTATTTATCTTCACTGATAACCAGGGTCCCGTCGACCATGTCCGCCTTCAGCTTCTTGACGTCCAGGTGGTCCAGGTAGTAATCAGTTACTTTGTCACGGATTTCCTGTTCGATGACTCTTCTCAGCGGCCGTGCCCCCATAGCTTCGTCGTAGCCTTGTTCAATCAAGTAGTCCTTGGCGCTTTCACTGACAGTCAGGCTGATGCCCTTCTTGGCCAGAGTCTTGTTTACGTCAGCCAGCATCAAGTTAACGATTTTCTTCAAGTCTTCCTTGGTTAGGTGTTTGAATTCGATGACCGCGTTGAAGCGGTTGAGGAATTCCGGTCTGAAGTAAGGAGCCAGCCGGTCCATCAGCTTCTCGTCCTTCTTAGCGTCGCTCATCAGCTGTTCATTACCGAAGCCGGCGTTAGAGGTAGCGATAATGATGGTGTTCTTGAAGTTGACCGTGTTGCCTTGCCCGTCAGTTAAGCGGCCGTCGTCAAGGACCTGCAAGAGCAAGGTGATGACCTGCGGGTCAGCCTTTTCAATTTCGTCCAAAAGGATGATTGAGTAAGGGTTGCGGCGAACCTTTTCCGTCAAGGTGTTGGAGTTGTCATCGTAGCCCACGTAGCCGGCCGTGGTCCCGATCAGCTTGGAAACGGCTGTCCGGTCGGAGTATTCAGACATGTCCAGGCGGATGATGGCATCCTTAGAGCCAAACATGTCCAAGGCCAGCTGCTTGGCCAGTTCCGTCTTGCCGACCCCGGTCGGGCCAACGAAGAGGAAGGAGCCGATTGGCCGATTGCCTTCGTCAAAGCCAGCCCGGTTGCGGCGGATAGCCTTGGCTACTGCTTCAACGGCTTCATCCTGGCCGATGACCTTGGCCTTTAAGCGGCTGCTGAGCCCCTTCAGGCGTTCGATGTCGCTGGCGCCCATCTTGGAAACCGGAATCCCGGTCAGGCGTTCAACAGCAGCGGCCACGTCAGCCGGGGTAGCCACGGTCTTTCTTTCCTTGTGGTTTTCACTCAGCTGCTTTTCCAGCTTTTCAGCCTTGGCCTTGTGGTCAAGGGCGGCTTCGTAGTCTTCCTTTTCAGCGGCCTTTTCCTGGGCCTGCTTTTCTTCCTTGATCTGCTTTTCGATGGTCTTGGCGTCAGTCACCGGGTGCTGGGCAGCCAGGTGAGCGGCGGTCATGTCCAAAAGGTCGATGGCCTTGTCAGGCAGGGACCGCTGCGGAATGTACTGGACTGAGTAGTCGATGGCGGCCCTCAAGACGTCGTCTGGCAGTTCCACATTGTGGTGCTTTTCGTATAAGGACCGGATTCCCTTCAAGATCTTGAAGGTTTCAGCTGGACTCGGAGCATTGACAGTTACTTCGTTGAAGCGGCGGGCCAAAGCGGTGTCCTTCATGATGGTGTTCCGGTATTCATCCTGGGTGGTGGCCCCGATTACGGTGATTTCACCTCTGGACAAAGCCGGCTTCAAGATGTCGCTCATCCCTTTGGAACCATTGCCGTCGCCCATGCCGCCGGCACCGAGGATCTGGTGGATTTCGTCAAAGAAGAGGATGACATTGCCTCTGTCCTTGACTTCCTTGACCAGGTCCTGGATGTTCTGCTCAAAGGAGCCCCGGTACTGGGTCCCGGCTTCCAGGCTGGAGATGTCGATGGAAATAATTTCCTTGTTCTTGATTGCTTCCGGCACGTCCCCGTGGACAATTGCCTGGGCTAAGCCTTCAACGACCGCGGTCTTGCCGACCCCGGCGTCCCCGACCAGGACTGGGTTGTTCTTGGTCCGGCGGGAGAGGATTTCCGCCGTTTCCTGGATTTCCTTGTTCCGGCCGATGACCGGGTCGAGCTTGCCTTCCCGGGCTTCAGCGGTCAAGTTCCGGCCTAACTTTTCCAAAATGCCGTTGGCCTTCTTTTGCTTGCCCTGGAAATTCTTGGCCTGGCCTTGTCCTGGCAGCTGTCCAGTCTTCTGGTATTCAGCGAATTCTTCCGGGGTTACCTGCCGGCCGTTGATCAAGTAGCGGCGGTTTTCGGAATTGAAGCCGCCCAAGCCGTTCATTAATTCTCTAAAAAGATCATCCATATCGTTAAAGTTGTTGTAATCCATGATTTTACTCCTTTCTGAGTAAAATAAGTTGCTGGTTTTTGGCTAACTAAAAACTCCTTCAGCATCAAGCGAAATCAAAACAATAGGACTTGCTCAGCTGTTAAACCAGCCTTCGTATTTAGTTTAGTCATCATCGTCATCGCTGAGATAATCATTCTCCAGCTCACGCAGAACCTGCCACATCGCCACGTGCTTGGTCCGGGCGATCGCGTCGAGATCGCGCAAGTTGATTGACGTCGCATTTGATTGCTGCTTGTTAAATGACTTGTGAAGGGTAGTGTAGCCATAGCCCGACTCTTTCGCCACCCGGTAAATGGTCAGGTGCTTGTCGTCGAGGTATCGAAGAATATCGATCTTTATCGTTCTCACTCCCCTACGTCACCTATTATACCACTGTCGTCGAGGTATCGAAGAATTATCGATCTTCATCGTTCTCACTTCCCTACGCCAACTATTATACCACATCTGTGATATACCACAAGTATGAAATAACGATTTTTTAAAAAAATCGCGAAAAAAAGACCAGCTCGTCAAAAGCTGGTCAAAAAGCTATCTTATTGGGCCACGCGGGCAGCGTGCCGCTTCAAAATCATGTCCACCAGGGCATTAGCCACATTCTCGTTCTTAAGCATCGGGCCGTGGGACCAGGAGCCGATGAAGTTCTTGTAGCGGACCCCGTCTTCCTTTTCCTCATGGTTATTGCCGTAGCCTTCGACTACCTTGGCGAAAGGTTTGAGCATCTTCCGGTCATCCAGGAAGGTCTGGCCGGAGTGGTTTTCAAAGCCGATGGTCGGGCCCCATTCAGTTTCGTACTTGGTGTCACCGATCATCCGCTTCTCTGGGTCAAATTCCGTGTGTAGGGGCAGGATCCCCAGGCCCTTGATCTTGGTCCCGGAAATGGTGTTGTAGTAGGTTCCCATCAGTTCGTAGCCCCCGCAGATGGCCAGCATGGGGTTGCCAGCCTGGATGTAGTCGTTCAGGGTTTCCTTGAAGCGCTGCAGGTCCTTGGCCACGATGCTTTGTTCATAGTCCTGGCCGCCGCCGAAGAAGACAAAGTCGTAGTCGTCCGCGTTGAACTGGCTGCCCAGGGAGATATTGTCGATCTGGGTCTGCCAGCCTTTTTTCTGCAAAAAGTAGCGGAGGATCTTGACGTCACCGGAGTCCCCGTAGGTGTTCATCAAGTCTTCGTAGAGGTAGGCAATGCGAATCAAATTATCATCCATAGTCAAATTCTTCCTTATCGTAATCAATCACACTAATTATAAACTAAAAGGCGGAAAAATAATAATCTAAAGGCCAGGTCCTTTTGGCTTGCTTTTTTCACAAACTGGCTTAGACTAAAATGGTAAGCGTTTTCGCAAAAGACGGCGAAAAAGCAAGTAAGTAAAGCAAGAAAAGGATAAGTTTAAAGGATCACATATGAGTGAACAATACATTTTGGCAATCGATGAGGGGACTACCTCAACCAGGGCAATCATTTTCAACCATGCCGGCCAGCAGGTGGCCAGCGTGGCCCGGGAATTCACCCAGTACTTCCCCAAGCCCGGCTGGGTGGAGCACCAGGCTGAGGAAATCTGGAATGCCGTCCAGATCACGACGTCAACGGCCCTGATCAACTCCGCCATCCGGCCGGACCAACTGGCGGCCATCGGGATTACCAACCAAAGAGAAACCACGGTGGTCTGGGACAAGGAGACGGGCCGGCCAATCTACCCGGCCATCGTCTGGCAGTCCCGGCAAACTAGCGATATCGCGGAAAAGCTGGTTAAGGACGGCTACAGCGAGATGATCCGGCAAAAGACGGGCCTGGTGATCGACCCTTACTTCTCCGCCACGAAGATCCGCTGGATTTTGGACCATGTGGAAGGGGCCCAGGAAAGGGCGGAAAAAGGGGAGCTGCTTTTTGGCACGATCGACACCTGGCTGGTCTGGAAGCTGACCCGGGGCAAGGTCCATGTAACTGACTGCACCAATGCCAGCCGGACCATGCTCTTTAACATTCATGATTTGACCTGGGACCAGGAGATCATGGACCTGCTGAAGATTCCGCGGGCCATGCTGCCGGAGGTTAAATCAAATTCTGAAGTCTACGGGGAAACTGACCCTTACCAGTTCTTCGGCGGCAGAGTGCCGATCGCCGGGATGGCCGGGGACCAGCAGGCGGCCTTGTTTGGCCAATTGGCCGTCAAGCCGGGCATGGTCAAGAACACCTACGGGACCGGGTCTTTCATCGTGATGAACACGGGGGAGGAGCCGATTGAATCCAAGAATAATTTGCTGACGACTATTGGCTACAAGCTGGGCAATCAAGTAAACTATGCTTTGGAAGGGTCAGTCTTCGTGGCCGGGTCAGCCATCCAGTGGCTGAGAGACTCGGTCAAGCTGCTGAACTCAGCTCCGGAATCAGAGCAGGCGGCCCTGGAATCTAAAGACGATAATGAAGTCTATGTAGTTCCCGCCTTTACTGGTTTGGGGGCACCATACTGGGACAGTGAAGCCCGGGGGGCGATTTTTGGCCTGACCAGAGGCAGCAGCGACAAGGACTTGATCAAGGCAACCCTGCAGTCCTTGGCCTACCAGACCCGGGACGTGGTCGACACCATGCAGAAGGACTCGGGCATTGAGATTCCGGTCCTCAGAGTCGACGGCGGGGCTTCAAACAACAACTACCTCCTCCAGTTCCAGGCAGACCTGTTAGGCAAGAAGATCGAGCTGGCAGCGGATTTGGAAACCACTGGCCTGGGGGCCGCCTTTTTGGCAGGTTTAGCCGTTGGCTACTGGCAAGACCTGGATAGCTTGAAGGAAATTGCCAAGACCGGGGCCGCCTTTGCACCAAAGATGGAAGAGGCGGAAAGAGACCGGCTCTACGCGGGCTGGCAGCGGGCGGTTCTGGCCACCCGGGTCTTTGCCCACGGGAAAGATTTTTAGTTTTTAACGTTTAACAGGATGAAGGGTATCTTGCAGTAGGCGATTTCAAT
>NZ_KV793157.1:0-9512 GCF_001808415.1 Lactobacillus sp. HMSC08B12
GTATTTACACAAGAATTTATACTGAACCCAAATTTTAGCGAACTGGACCAATTAATACTTTCATCATGAAGTATCCAATCTGATTTTCTTTGTTTTTTAACGGAAATTCCTTTTGTGGGAGAAAACGATTTTTTGTTATAATATAAACGAGAAAAGGCTTTTAACATAAATATCAGATTTTGCTAAGGCAATAGAAAAGCAGAGGGACATCATGAAGTACGAATTGAGCGGCGGGAATACCTGCCCATTAGCAACTGTAACCCTCGATAAGGGGGAAAGCATTAAAGTCGAAAACGGGGCCATGGTGTACATGAAAGACGTCACCATCGCCGGTAAGATGAACTCCAGCAAGAAGGGCCTGGGCGGTTTGCTCGGTGCGATTGGCCGGAGCTTGACCAGTGGTGAAAGCATGTTTATCACTCAGGCAACGGGTGATGCGGACAGCGGACAAATCGGGGTTGCACCGGCAATTCCTGGCAAGATTCTAAAGCTTTCCGTTGGCAAGCAGCAGTACTGCTTAAACACCGGCGCCTTTCTGGCAAGTGACGACAGCGTCAGCTACAAGATGAAAAGTCAAAGTTTTAGCAAGGCAGCCTTTGGGGGAACAGGTGGCTTCTACGTAATGCAGACTGAAGGCGAAGGCGATATGTTAGTTAACGCCTTTGGTGACCTGGTAGAACTGACCGTGACTAGCAATAAGCCGATCTCAATTGACAATGAACACGTCATTGCCTGGGATGCAAATCTTGATTACGACATAAAAGTAGCGTCGGGGATGTTTGGCTTTACCTCAGGTGAAGGCCTGGTCAACCACTTTACCGGGGATGGCAAGGTTATCATCCAAACTCGTAACCTGCGTTCATTAGCTGAGGCCCTGCAACCTTTTATCGTTGAAAAAAACAGCAATAGTTAATGCAGCAAAAAAGATCGCCACAATCGTGACGATCTTTTTTCATGTCTGTTATTTTACCTCCACAAATTTCCCTGCCTCAACATCACTGATGAACTTATATAAGGAAGAGAAAAATGCATCTGGGTTGTCAACATGGTGGCAGTGGCCCCCATCTGGCGTGACCACCATGCGGGAATTCTTCAAAGAATGGTGCATCCGGCGCACCGCGTCAAGCGGCATAGTGTCAAATTCACCAACAGTCAAGAGGGTAAGGAGAGTTATTTGGGCCAGTTTGTCTCTGAAGTCCCATTCGGTCAGCTTGCCAACCATCATGAACTCGTTGTTACCCTGGAAGTAGTTGTACACCTGGGTATTGGTCGTGCTGACCACATGCCGGGTCGCGTTTTCCGGGTGCCGGACCAAGTAAACGGAGTAGAGCTTGGCAACCAATTCCTGGTACATCGCATCATCAAAATTCTCAGATGCTTCACATTCCTTCATGTATTCCACTTGAGCCGGGCTGAACATTTCATCCCTTTCACGGTTGATGTTGACCGTGTACTCATCCAAATTGTCAATCATCGATTCAATAATCACTGCCTTAAGATGCTGGCCATATCTGACTGCGTATTCCTGTGCCAGCAAGCCGCCCCATGAATGTCCGAGCAGGTAGAAGTTTTCCAAACCGAGCTTTTGGCGAACTTCTTCCAATTCATCGACGAAGTAATCAACAGTAAGGTACTTGCGATTTTCTTCCTTTGAAAAATCGGGTTGATCTGACCAGTACGAACCCAATTGGTCATAAGAGTAAACCTCAACTCCTTTGCCGGCTAAGCCAGCCTTGAAATTGTCAAAGTCTTCATGGTTGTCACCAGGCCCGCCGTGCACGCAGAGCAACTTGACCGGCCCTTCATTGACCTTGCGGGTAAAAAGGTGATAGCCATTGTCTAAAGTAACGATTCTCGTTTGATCCATGATTTTTTCTCCTTCAGTCATAAATTCACTTGTTACTTGAAGTATGCTCTCGTGTAGTCAACCATTCCAACCTTGTGCCAAAGTACCCCCTTTAAGTTGGAGTTTACCAGGTGGTCTTCAACCATGGTGTAAAGAGGAAGAACAGGGTAATCTTGGTTCATTTGTTCCTGTGCCTTTAACAGGTGGCTGAAGTAGACTGATCTGGTCGCGGCTTTTTTTCTGGCTTGGCTGAGCTCATTGTTGTAGGCAGCACTGGTGTATTTACCGTAATTGTGGCTGTTAGTCTTTTCCAAAGTCTGCAGTTCGCTGTATGGGTCAGCGTAGTCGTTGAGCCACAAGGAAAGGTAAAGGTCATATTTGCCATTGGCAACCAAGTTGTAAGCGGACTTGGATGGCAGATTCTTGACAGTCACTTTAAGTCCTGGCAGCTTGCTTTCCAGCTGTGACTGCAGGAATTCACCGACATTCTTGTCGGTAGTTGTATCACTTGCCACCAGGGTCAGCTCAACTTTTGACTTGCCCAGTTGCTTTAAGCCGGCCTGCCAAAGCTTTTTAGCCTTGGCAACATTGTAAGTTTCTTTTGGCTGCGCTGCTGTTGCGAAGTCCTTGCCACTGGCTGGATCCTTTGCGGCATTTGGTGCTGAGAAGGTGTAGGAAGGCTTTGAACCATCTGCTAAAACCTTTTTAGACAGCTGAGTACGATTAACAGACAAGTAGAGGGCTTGACGGAGTTGTTTGTTGGCCAATACGGCGCCCTCAGCCATATTCAGATTTACGAAGTTATTACCTGACCGGTAGAGGTGGTAGAGGTTCTTATTATTTTGCAGACCTTGTGCCGTCGTGCCTGAAACTACAGCGTCATCTAGGCTGCCTTGCTGGAAGAGCTGGTGGGCAGTGTTTGAATCCTTGACGACTTGGTAATTAAGTTTTTGCAGCTTGACCGCGCTTTTAGCGTAGTAGTGTGGATTCTTGACGGCAGTCCACTTTTCGCTGGTGTTGGTCCACTTGGTGACCTTGAAGGCCCCGTCAAAAGCGGTATACTTGGCAGCCGTACCATATTTGGCACCATATTTTTTAACAAGGCGGGTGTTTTGCGGGTAAAAGGCTGGCATAACCATCTTGTCGATGAAGGTCGGTTCTGGATTTTCAAGCTGCACGACCAGTTTAGACTTGCCAACGGCTTTGACGCCTAAGCTGCTGACCGCCTTTTTGCCTTGAGAGATCTGGTCAGCATTCTTGATGTTGCTGAAGATGTAGTTATAGCCAGACATTGCTTTGGGAGAAACGCCTTTACGCCAGGCTGTTACAAAGTCTTGCGCGGTTACAGTATCACCGTTTGACCATTTGGCATTGTGCCTCAGATTAAAAGTATAGGTCTTACCGTCACTGGACTTATGATAGCTAGTGGCAACCGCGGGAACTGGCTGGTCATTTTTATCTGACCGGTAAAGGCCAGCCATAGTTTGCACCAAAGTGTCCCATTGGGGGATTGAGGCAGTCACTGAGGTATCGAGGGAGCTGACTACATCAGTCTCCATCAAGTTCAGGCTTGTCTTGCCATTGGATGCTTGGGAATTGCTATTGCCGCAGGCCGCCAACGTGCAAGCTGACATGCCAAGTAATGCAACTGTTGCCATTTTTCTAACTTTCATTTGTGTTCCTCTTTTCATCTTTCAGGGAAAAGAAAAGCGCCCCACTGGATCAAATCGATCCAATAGGGCGCTATTAGCGCGGTACCACCTATTTTCGCCGTTAGGCCTTCACGCACAGATAATGCGCTGCCGCTTTAAGGGGCGGACCCCAAAACCACTAATCTCGCAGTTTCCGCTCAAAGGTGATTTTCGCACTTGGTCTGACCGCTTCTTCACACCAACCAGAAGCTCTCTGCAGGTCTCGCCAAAACTACTTTTCCTTTTCAAAGCAATGTTGTTTTGATTTCATGTCTTTTATCTTAATCCTAAATCTGAGAAAGTCAACAGCAAATGGCAAAAAAGTTAAGCCAAAGTTACAAATGCTGAAAAGAATTTTAACGCTGTGTTAAACTAAAAGTATTAATTACGTGGAGGAAAAACAATTATGAACTATCAAGATATAAACTCTGAAACGATCGACCGCTGGGTCAAAGAAGGCTGGGAATGGGGCAAGGCAATTGACCACGACACCTTCCAAGCTGCTATAGAAGGGAAGTGGGAGATCAAGTTGACCCCGGTTAAATATGCCCCGCACAGCTGGTTTGGTGACTTACACGGCCAAAAAGTCCTTGGCCTAGCCAGCGGGGGTGGCCAGCAGATGCCAATCTTGACTGCCTTGGGGGCAAAATGCACAGTCCTGGACTATTCTGACCAGCAGCTGGAAAGCGAGCGCCTGGTTGCAGAGCGCGAAGGCTACGATATCGACATTGTCAAAGCCGACATGACCCAGCCTTTGCCTTTTGCTGACGAAAGCTTTGACATGATTATCCAGCCAGTTGCCAACTGCTACGTTGAAAAAGTTAAGCCGATCTGGAAAGAATGCTACCGGGTTTTGAAAAAGGGTGGGGTACTCCTGGTTGGCCTGGACAACGGGATCAACTACCTGTTTGACAGTGAAGATGAAAAGTATGTCGTCAACTCTTTGCCTTTTAATCCGCTGAAAAATCCTGACCAGATGCAGCAGCTGGAAAAAGATGATTATGGCGTCCAATTCTCTCATACCTTGGATGAACAGATTGGCGGCCAGCTGGAGGCTGGCTTTACTTTAACCAATCTCTATGAAGATACCAATGGCGAAGGCCGCCTGCACGAATTGAATATCCCGACTTTTATCGCGACCAGAAGCGTGAAATAGCAAAAGCCACCAAGTTTAAGCTTGGTGGCTTTTAATGTATCCAAAATGATTTGCTTTTTTCTTATTCTTCACCATGTTCAAACTGTAACTGGTAAAGATCGGCGTAAAAGCCCTTCTTTGCCATAAAGCTGTCATGGTTGCCAACTTCAACGATATCCCCGTCCTTCAAGACGATGATGCTGTCTGCATCCCTGATCGTTGACAAGCAGTGGGCGATAACAAAAGCCGTCCGCCCCTGCATCAGCCGGTCCATCCCAAACATGGACCGTAAATCAGACCACTTCATCTTGCTTATATCCTGGCAGCCAATCGTGATCTTCCCGCTGTTTAACTCGTAAAAGCGCATCAAGAGCTTGACCAGGGTGGTCTTGCCGGCCCCAGTAGGCCCGACGATTAATGTGCTAAGTTATTACAAGTGGAAATCTAGAAACTTTTTCAAAGAAAAACGCCAGCAAATGCTGACGTTTAAAACTATTGAGTATTGATGAATACAGTTTTTACAGCTTGGTGATGTCGACCAAGGAGATCTTGTTGTCGTGCTTGGCTTCCAGGGCGTGGATGAGGGCCCGCGCCGTATCAAGGGAAGTGTAGATCGGCACACCGGCTTCTACGGCAAAGCGGCGGATCAGGAAACCGTCCTTCAAGTTGTTGTTTCTGGTTGGGATGTCGATGACCAGGTCGACCGTTTCCGTCAAGATCAAGTCAAAGATGGTGTTCTCCTTGTCATTGATCCTGTTGACCAGGCGGGCAGGGATGCCATGACTCTGCAAGAAGTCGTATGTCCCTTGGGTCGCGTAAAGGTCGTAGCCAAAGTCGTGGTATTCCTTGGCGATTGGCAAAAATTCTTCCTTAGCCGAATCCTTGACCGTGCAGATAACCTTCTTGTGCTTAGGCAGGTCCAGGCCAGTCCCCATAAAGGCCTTGTACATGGCTTCTTCAACGTCATCAGAAATCCCCAGAACTTCACCGGTTGACTTCATTTCCGGCCCCAAGGCAATTTCCGCCCCGGTAATCTTTTCAAAGGAGAAGACTGGCATCTTGACGGCAACTGTCTTCTTTTCCGGAGCCAGACCGTAGTCATAGCCTTGCTCCTTGATGGACTTGCCTATGATGACATTGGTTGCCACGTCAACCAGCGGAATCCCGGTAACTTTGGAGATATAAGGGATGGTTCTGGAAGAGCGGGGGTTGACTTCGATCACGTAAACTTTGTTTTCGTAAACGATAAACTGGATGTTCATCAAACCCTTGACCTTCAAGGCCTTGGCCAGGCGCTTAGAGTATTCTACGATTCTTTCCTTCATCTCCTGGGAGATCTTTTGCGGCGGGTAGATGGAGATTGAGTCACCAGAGTGGACACCTGCTCTTTCTACGTGTTCCATGATCCCAGGAATCAAGATGCCTTCGTCATCGCAGATAGCGTCAACTTCACATTCCTTGCCGGCCAAGTATTTGTCGATCAAGATCGGGTGGTCTTCAATGTTAAACTGGGAGGTGATGTGGTCGATAAAGCGCTTGAGGTCGCCGTCGTTTAGGGCGATTTCCATCCCGGCCCCGCCTAAAACGTAGGAAGGACGGACCAAAACCGGGTAACCCAGCTCATTAGCGGCCTTTAAGGCTTCTTCAGCCGTAAAGACGGTTTGCCCCTTCGGCCGGTCGATCTGGCACTTTCCCAAAATCTCGTCAAATCTTTCCCGGTCTTCAGCCGCGTCAACACTGTCGGCAGAGGTACCAAGGATCGGCACGCCCATCTTCATCAAGTCCTGGGAGAGCTTAATCGCGGTTTGTCCGCCGAATTGGACGATCGCCCCGTCTGGCTGCTCAAGTTCAATGATGCTCTGCACGTCTTCCGCCGTCAATGGTTCAAAGTAGAGGCGGTCGGCGATGTCAAAGTCAGTTGAGACAGTTTCCGGGTTGTTGTTGACGATGATGGTTTCGTAGCCAGCTTCCTTCAGGGCCCAGACACTGTGCACGCAGCAGTAGTCAAACTCAATCCCTTGGCCGATTCTGATTGGGCCGGAGCCAAAGACAATCACCTTTTTCTTGGACCGGTCTGGCTGGATTTCATGTTCACCGCCATAAACGCTGTAGAAGTATGGCGTTTCGGCGTCAAATTCAGCCGCGCAGGTGTCGACCGTTTTGAAGGCAGCCGTGATCTTCAAGCCCTTTCTGAGGTAGTAAACTTCATCAGCCGTCTTGCCGGTTAAGCTGGCGATAACCCGGTCTGGGAATTCGCAGTGCTTGGCCAGTTTCAAAAGATCTGGCGTCAGTTCTTCGCTCTTGAGGCGGTCTTCAATTTCAACCAGGTGCTTGATCTTGTCAATGAACCAGACGTCGATCTTGGTAATGGCATGAATTTCCTGGATGGAGACGCCCTTTCGCAAGGCTTCGGCAATTCTGAAGGCCCGCTTGTCGTCAATCTTGCGGAGGTCTTTCCGGAGATCATCAGCTGACAGCTGGGCAATTTCTTCATTATAAAGGTAGTAGCTGTCTTGTTCCAGGGACCGGAGGGCTTTCATGAAGGCACCTTCGAAGTTGTTGCAGATAGCCATGACTTCCCCGGTTGCCTTCATTTGGGTGCCCAGCTTGCGGGAAGCGTCGTAGAATTTGTCAAAAGGCCACTTAGGAATCTTGCAGACGATGTAGTCAAGGGTTGGTTCGTAAGAAGCGTAGGTCTTGCCCGTTACGGCGTTGACGATTTCATCCAAGTTGTAGCCCAAAGCAATCTTGGTAGCAAGCTTGGCGATAGGGTAGCCAGTTGCTTTTGAGGCCAGGGCAGAAGACCGGGAAACACGGGGATTGACTTCAATGACGCAGTATTCAAAGGAGTCTGGGTTGAGGGCAAACTGGACATTGCAGCCGCCCTTGATGTTCAAGGCAGTGATGATGTTGAGGGCAGAGGAGCGGAGCATCTGGTAGTCCTTGTCTGACAAGGTTTGAGATGGCGCTACCACGATACTGTCACCGGTGTGGACACCGACCGGGTCCATGTTTTCCATGTTGCAGACGGTGATGCAGTTGCCGGCACCATCGCGCATGACTTCGTATTCAACTTCCTTCCAGCCGGCGATTGATTGTTCAATCAAACATTCAGTAACTCGGGAGAGGCGGAGGCCGTTAGAGCAGATTTCATGCAGTTCTTGTTCATTGTGGGCGATCCCACCGCCAGTCCCGCCCAAAGTGTAGGCCGGGCGGACAACTACGGGATAGCCGATTTCCTTGGCAAAAGCAATGGCGTCTTCAACGTAGTTGACGACAACTGACTTGGCAACCGGTTCACCGATTCTTTCCATCAAGTTCTTGAATTCCAGCCGGTCTTCAGCCATCTTGATCGTGTCGGTGTCAGTACCGATTGTCTTGACATGGTGCTTTTCCAAAAAGCCTTCATCAGCTAATGCCATGGCAATGTTCAAGGCGTTCTGCCCGCCCATGGTTGGCAGAAGGGCGTCTGGCTTTTCTTTTTCCATCAATTGCTTAACGACTGGCACAGTCAAAGGTTCGATGTAGACGTGGTCAGCCATGTCGCCGTCAGTCATGATCGTGGCCGGGTTGGAGTTGATCAGGACAACTTCGATGCCTTCTTCTCTGAGGGCCCGGCAGGCCTGGGTCCCGGCATAGTCGAATTCAGCGGCTTGGCCGATGATGATCGGGCCTGAACCAATCACTAAAACTTTTTTGATATCGTCACACTTAGGCATTCTTGTGTTCTCCCATCATTTCAATAAAGCTGTCAAAGAGGTATTCCGTGTCATGCGGGCCGCCGCAGGCTTCCGGGTGGAACTGGACGGACTTGATGTTTTCATTTAAGTATTCCAGTCCTTCGATGGTCTTGTCGTTGACATTCTTGAACCAGACCTTGGCTTGCTTTGGATCAATCGTGTCTTCCTTGATCACGTAGTTGTGATTTTGCGTGGAAATGTAAACCCGGCCGGTGGTCAGATCCTTGACTGGGTGGTTGCTGCCGTGGTGGCCGTAGACCATTTTTTCCGTCTCAAAGCCGTGGGCTAAGGCTAAAAGCTGGTGGCCCAGGCAGATGGCGAAGATCGGGATGCCGGAAGAAGCAAGAATTTTCAGCTGGTCAATGATTTCCGTGCATTCACTCGGGTCACCGGGGCCGTTTGAAAGCATGATCCCATCGAAGTTGTGGTCTAAGACATATTGGGCCGGGGTGTCAGCCGGCAGGACTGTGACACGGCAGCCTCTTTTGGCCAGTTCTCTGGCGATATTGCGCTTGGCACCGAAGTCGTAGAGGGCAACTTCGTAGTCACCTTGACCGACATGGTAGGGTTCAAGGCAGCTGCACTTTTCAACGACCCCTTGGATCTTGAAGGCCTTGAGCTGGTCAATTACTTCGCTGACTTCGTAATCCTTAGTAGTGATCATCCCGTTCATGCAGCCTTCTTTGCGTAGGATCCGGGTGATAGCCCGGGTGTCGACGCCTTGGATGCCTGGGATGTTGTTTTCAATCATGTAGTCGTTCAGACTCATGTTCATGCGGAAATTGGACCCCAGTCGGGAAAGCTCGCTTACTACAAAGGTTTCGACAAAGGGGTGGGCGGCTTCCTGGTCATCCAGGGGAACACCGTAGTTGCCGATCAGGGGATAGGTCATGACCACGCTTTGACCGGCATATGACGGGTCGGTCAAGACTTCCACATAACCAGTCATCGCCGTGTTGAAGACGAATTCGCTGATAACATCATGGATCGCGCCGAAGCTTTCGCCTTCAAAAACGTGTCCATCTTCCAGTATTAAACGCGCTCTCATTGATTGTTTGACTCCTATAAAAAAAGGTTCAGTATAAATTCTTGTGTAAATA
>NZ_KV793158.1:0-3796 GCF_001808415.1 Lactobacillus sp. HMSC08B12
AGTGTTCAATTTATTCTTGCAATTGGCGATCGAAAAAATCACAGGCTCAAAAAGGTTTTCGCTCCCTTTTGCCAAAACGCCCTCCGGGGGCTCTGCCGAGGGCCTGAAAAGCACATCTTTTCCTTGCCTTTTTTGCGAAAAAATTGATCTGAAACTCAATGTAGATATTAGGGGTTATTTATTTTATATACCAGAAATAGCTTCTTTTATTCGTTATTCTTTCGATACCTTTTTGAACGATTTTGACCAGGAAATAAACGATCATGCGATCTGACTCAAATGCCAATTAAGACTAGTTTATCTTTATCAATCGTATAAACCACCAGTACATCGTTAGTTTCGCTTGGTGTTTTGTTTTTCGGGGTATCTTCGTAAGTGATAAAGGATGGCATTGAATACGTCATAAAGATCATAACGACGCGGTCTTGTATGCTTACGGAAGTTTTCTAAATCAGGTTGTATTAACGCAAATTGCGCTCGAGAAATATTGCTTGGATAATCTGGCATGACAAACTCCTCAGTAGGTTTTCCACAATTCTACCAGATTCAGCAGATACTAGACAGGTTCTAAGAGGCATTTCACCATACTAACAAGAAAACCCAAAATTCCCAGATCATTAATTTAACATATCGTATCAAGCCATGCCTGGAATATTATCTAGGCGTTTTTTTAATGTAATGGTATTTTCTGGCAGAAAGGTTGCATTATTGTGACTACAGTTGTAAACTAATAAGTGTTAGAAGTTTACAAATGTAAACTTAGAATTCAATTAATGGAGGAAGCCAATTAAAGGATGGATGCAAAGAATGTAACCATCACCGATTCTGAATGGATGGTTATGAGAGCAATTTGGACAATGGGACATGCGACTAGTCGTGAACTAATCGATGCTATGAACGAATTAGAAGGCTGGTCAGCTTCAACAACCAAAACGCTACTTCACAGGTTGATTCAAAAACAGGCGGTTGCGCAGCATGGCGGCAGTCGACCATTCACGTATAAGCCGGTTGTTGGCGAGAAGGAATCAATGGCGGCAGCGGCAGATGATTTGTTTGACCATATGTGTGCGATGCGGGCTGGTTCAACAATTGCCGGCGTTATTCAGTCAAGGGAACTCTCACGGGCAGATATTGCGAACTTACAGGCAATTCTAGCTGAAAAGGCCAAAACAGCGCCCGAGGAAGTTCAGTGTAACTGCTTGCCAGGTGATCAAACGTGTTAAGACTGTGGTGTTCTGTTTACTTTTAGGATTGCTGCACAAAAATCCAGAATCTGGGATTTCTGATGGCGGAAATTTATGAATTTTTGTCGTAATTCTCATTCATATAGTGGCATGGTGCTCCGCAAAGCAGAAGCTTAAATATAAGAATCTGGTGGAAAAATCCCGAGCCCGGGGATTTCCACACAAGGAACTTATATTCCGGCTTCTAACCGCTTTGCTACGCACACTTATTTTTAGGAGGTCGATAATCATGGCAAATAAAGAGGACCATATGAACATGAAAAACATGAGTGCTAAGAATATGGAAAATAATGAATCAAATATGAGTCATATGGATCATGATGACATGAAAATGGATCACGATATGACCGAAACGGATCATAATCAAATGAACATGGACTACGATATGGCCGAAAGGGATCACAGCCAAATGAACATGAATCACGAAACTATGAATATGAGTGGGATGAATCACGGTGATATGGATATGGCTGGGACCGACATGATGATGCACGGTGGCTCAATGATGCATATGGGGAATTTGAAAGTTAAATTTTGGGTCTCCGTTGTCTTAGCGATTCCAGTTTTACTGTTAGCACCAATCATGGGTTTAAACGTTTCCATCCTTAGTTTCAGTTCACCGCTAATTGTTGGCATTATCATCGTTTTGTTTGATACAGCACTTTACTTTTATGGCGGAATGCCATTTTTAAAGGGGGCTAAAGCGGAAATTCAAGATAAATCTCCTGAAATGATGACGCTAGTAACCCTTGGAATTTCCGTTTCGTATTTCTTCAGTTTGTACGCATTTATTGCCAACAACTTCTTGAACCCGGCAAATCATGTAATGGATTTTTCGTTCGAACTTGCAACCCTGATTTTAATTATGCTTCTAGGACACTGGATTGAAATGAATGCATTGATGGGGGCTGGGGATGCCTTACAAAAGATGGCGGCCCTGTTGCCTAAGACGGCCCATCTAGTTACAGATAATGGTGAAACAAAAGAAGTGCCAGTATCTGATTTAAAAGTTGGTCAAACTGTCCAAGTACGTTCAGGTGAGAGTATTCCAGCCGATGGTGTTATTACGGCTGGGGAGTCGACCGTGAATGAAGCACTGGTAACCGGTGAATCTGCTGCCGTTACCAAGAACGTTGGCGATAAGGTCATTGGTGGTACAACCAACAATAACGGGACGCTAACGGTTAAAATTAGTGGTACTGGTGACTCCGGCTATCTTTCTCAAGTAATGAAAATGGTTCAAAATGCCCAGCAAGCTAAATCTAAAGCAGAAGATAAAGCTGATTTAGTTGCCAAGTATCTATTTTATGCGGCACTTGGTGTTGGGATTATTGCTTTCTTTGCCTGGTTACCCCAGGGATTAGAGACTGCAATGACGATCATGGTGACCGTCTTCGTGATTGCTTGCCCGCATGCGTTAGGATTAGCGATTCCATTAGTGGTTTCTCGTTCTACTACGATTGGCGCTCAAAATGGGCTATTAGTTCGAAATCGCCAAGCCATCGAAGCAAGTCAACACGTTAGCCACGTTCTCTTGGATAAAACTGGCACGTTAACAGAAGGTAAATTTACGGTGAATGCATTGATTCCAAATGATGGGATTGACGAAACAACGTTATTAAGCCGACTGGCCGCCCTTGAAAATAATTCGACTCATCCGCTGGCCCAAGCAATCATTGCTGAAGCCCGAGCGAAGGACATTGAAGTCGTTGCGGCTGAAAAGTCTCAAAATATTCCGGGCGTTGGTATTTCCGGTAATGTTGATGGCACTGACTATATGATTGTTAATGGTAACTATTTAACGAAGCAAGGGATTAGGTTTGACGAGGCCGCTGCTGATAAATGGGCTGCTAAGGGTAATTCCGTCAGCTTCCTATTGCAGGGCACCCAAGTTCAAGGAATGGTTGCTGAAGGCGACACCATCAAAGCGGGTGCTAAGGAATTAATTAGTGGTCTTCAGAGGCGAGGAATTACCCCCGTAATGCTCACTGGCGATAATCCAAAAGCCGCGGAACACGTTGCTAACTTACTAGGATTGACTGAATTTCATGCAGGCCTATTACCAGATGATAAGCAAAAGATTATTGCTGATTATCAAGCAAAGGGCAATCATGTCATCATGGTTGGTGACGGCGTAAATGACGCACCAAGTCTTGCCACGGCCGATATTGGAATTGCAATTGGCGCCGGAACCGATGTTGCCATTGATTCCGCTGATGTTGTGTTGGTTAAATCAGAACCCAGCGATATTTTACATTTTCTTGATTTGGCTAAAATCACAAATCAGAAAATGGTTCAAAATCTTTGGTGGGGAGCAGGCTACAATATTGTCGCAATTCCACTCGCTGCCGGTGTGTTGTCATTTATGGGAATCACTCTAGACCCAGCCGTTGGTGCTGTGGCCATGGCGATGTCGTCAATTATCGTGGCAATTAATGCGATGGGATTGACTGGTAAAAAGATCAAAAACGTGTAATTAAGTGATGACAAAAAGAGGAGAAAGACCAGCTGGTAGTCTGGTCAATGCTAATTTCCCGGGATTTTACAACTCA
>NZ_KV793159.1:0-3442 GCF_001808415.1 Lactobacillus sp. HMSC08B12
GTCAATGTCTTAACTTAATGACATTGCCCAATAGATTCAGCTGCTTGCGACTGCACGCCTACAGGATGGTTTTGCTCGTAAGTGAAAAGGTCTGGGATTTTTTCCTCTAAACTTTCCATCATCGTCTTTCCATTGGTCAGCTGAACATAAGAGCTTGAGCAGACTCGCGGTGAAAGAGGCTGCTCCCAATCAATCTCTTCTGCACGCCTTTCTTGCATTTTCCAATATTCTTCCAGAAGATCGACGCCAAAGGACTGCTTAACCAATTTTGGAATCTTCGCTCCGCCAAAACGCTTGCCAACCTCGGTAAAGACAAAGCTCTGGTCTTTGTCAGAATAAAACCATTCAAAGTGAAAAGGAGTAATGTCCCTTTCAACATTCAATGCTTGAAGTGCCTTCTGGCTTAAGGCAAACAACTTTTGTAGCAGCTGCTGATCTTGATAGTAAAGTGAACTGGTATGGAGGGTAAAATAACCAGTCTTTTTAAAATCGCTCAGCTTATTATTGTACTCATGGCTAAAGAAACGGGAATGACCCTGAAAATCAGTGTAGCCGTCAACAGTAAACATCCGGTCATAATGAACGAAACTTTCTACCAATAAATCTTTATCGCTCAGATAACCACTTTGATTCTTTAAAGAAGACAACGGCAGAGGCGCTTTAAAATAACTGATACCTTTGGTTGAGTCCGCGCGTCTTGGCTTGACCATTCCTTCGTGAATGCTTTCAACAGTAGAATTTTCCGTTAATTCATAAAAATCCGGCTCGGTTACTTCCTGCTTTAAAACCGACCGCATATAGTACTTATCCTTGAACAAGACATCGCTCACGCCTGTTTTTCCAGGAACAAAGATTGCCTTTAGCACTCCCACCCAGTCCATGATTTCTTCTTGAAGGGTAAAGATATCCTCAATTTTTTCTCCTTCAGCCTGCTTTTGTTTAAAAATTGGATAGACGGTCTGAAAATCGATCCCTTTGACAGTAATAATCTGATTGATTTCCAATTCTAAATAGGCTTCTGTTTTAGTTTCTGGAACAACGAAGGAAATTCCCTGACTAGGACGAATGCCGACTACCTTGGGATTGTAGGCCCAAATAAAGTATTTCATTGCTGGCTCACCTCCTAAAAATCGTATTCGCTGTGCCAGTTTTGTAAAAAGTCACCATAATACTCATCTGGCAATCCTAAGGAGCTCTGTGCTACTTCTCTAGTTAAGTTCTTTTTCTCAACAGTTTTTACTGCTGTCCGGTAATTTTTTTGTGTTGCCCGCAGATTATCAGTAAAAATCGCCAAAATATCAGCAGAATATTTTTCAGCTTTTCCGATCTGCTCAACTACTGATACTAGCTCATCAACGTCATTGTTGACATAATAGACGTAGTAAAAATAGAGATGGCGTATCTTCCGCTTTACTTCGCTATTAATTCCTTTGGCTGCTAGAAGAATCCCTAGAGACATGACTTTTAGCACGGTGCGAACATCATTAATAATCACATGTTGGTCTCTAGGTTCATTCGTATACTTAGCAACTACAGCTTTCTCTGCTTGATATTTAGCCTCATCAAAGATGAAACGTTTATTTTCGGTCAACAAATCTATCAAGTTTTCTACCCAAATAGAATCAAGTTGTGAAGAAAAGTCACTTGAGTCATAATCGACCAATACAAAATCAACAACATTGATTGACCCAGTCTTAAACTTCATTCGTACTTTAATGTAATAGTGCTTTCCTGGTATATCCAACTTGCAGAGATATCTATCAGTTGTTTCAACTTCATTGAGCTTAAATTCAAATTTTCGTTGTGCAAAGTAATCATGCAAAATGTCTGGGTAGGTAATTTCTACTTCAGAAGCAGCAATTTGTGGGAATAGCTTTTCACGGCTGACTTCAATTAGCTGCTTAATCAAATCGATTTGATTGGATCGTTGATATTTTTGTACAGCATACGTCGTCTGATAATTCAGATTTAAAGGGTTCGTCAAATCTAGCGCGTTCAGTTTTCTGATTGTTGGCTGATATTTTACAAAGATGCTAGACGTACTTTTTAAACTGTCGAAATTTCCTTCTGTATCTTGGAAAGGTGAGAAAGTGAAGTATCCATCATCAGGCCGTAAAAGCGGACTTTCAGGTAATTCTTCAACCTGCCATTTTTTCCGCAACACCTGAACAAATTTCTTATAGGTACTCATCTGCAGTAACACCCTAACTCTATTCTGCCCGCCGCTGATTCAGCGAGTAAATTACACTGGCAAGGCCTGCTACAAACGTCAGCAATCCCCCCAGCCACAAATAATCCACGCTGTCCTTTACGTCCATGACAAATTGGAAGAAAAAGGAACCGAGCGGCACGAAAATGATTGCCGCCGTAAAGACAATACTGAATACCCGGCCAATGTAAGTCATATCCGCGTTAGTCTGAATGTAAGTCATAAACTGAATGTTAAAAACCGAAACGCAGAAATTAAACAGGGTAATACAGATTATCGGCCCAAAAAGCCAATGACTAACTTGATACAGCAAACTCATCACCGCCAGCGGCAGTCCAGCCACAGCAATAATCCAGAACAGATACTTGCTGGATAATTCCTTCCGAATCAAATTTGAAGCCACTGCTCCCAGCAAGCCACCAACTGATTCAGCCGTTAAAAAGAAAGCATAAGCATTCTTGCTAAAAGCAAAACTGGCAAAAGGAAGAATCAATTCGTAACCTGCCAAAATAAAGTTGATTACGCTGGCAAAAACAATTACGATCAAAATATTTTTTTCGGCCAGCAGATACTTAAATGCATCCTTGATCTTGCTAAAATTGCTTTGCTTAGCTACCGGCGGCTCTGTTTCAAACAAAATATCCAGCTGTCTGATCAACAAACCAGAAATAATAAAAGTAAGTCCGTCCAGCAGCAAAGCCATCTTACTGCCAAAAAATTTAGCGATCACCATGGCAAGCACTGGGCCAGCAACCTTGATAGTTTGCTTGCAGCTTTCAAGCAAAGAATTGACCCGGCCAATCTGTTCTTTGCGGACAATTTCACCAAAGACCGCCTTATAGGCTGGATCTCTGATCGAAGACAGAACCGATAAAGCAATATTGACCGCAATAATTGCGTATAACAACCAAATAGAAGGAACAAACACTGCTAGCGCAATACACAAGAGACCGGCAATAATATCGCAAATCCAGATAATGCTCTTCCGCTGCTTCGTATCAGACAAGATTCCGCCTATAAAGTTGACGAAAACACTGACGATCGTTTCACTGCTCTGATACACTGCCATCCAAAAACTGCCGTTCCCCAGCTTCGATAGCCAGACAGAATTAACATAATCGAACAAGATGTCTCCAAGCTTGGAAATACTATTGCTTGTTACAAGCTTGACGGTATTAGCTAGCTCTCTTTCATTTAATTTCATTTTTCGGTTCAGTATAAAAACTTGTGTAA
>NZ_KV793160.1:0-15213 GCF_001808415.1 Lactobacillus sp. HMSC08B12
TTCCTGCGACTTTAGTCGTAGGAGGTTCAAGATTAGCAAGAGGCCTAAAGACCAGTAGCTGCTGCGTTTCTGCTGCTTGCTGTAGTGGATGTTCTTGTAGACCAAGGCAAGCAAGCCAGCAATAAATAATGAAATAATTATCTCAATAGTTGTATAGTAGTCTAGCAGGTTGACAGCAGCATGCTGGTTAAACACCCATAATCTATCTATCATTTTTACATCTATCCAAATCTATAGCTTTTAAGTTATTATTACCTGTACATCTATCATTATAAACCAAGCTGATTGCAGGGCTAAAGAAAATAGCTATTTTGGATAAATCAGAAAAAAAGCAGCTACCCGGTTCGCCCCAGGCAGCTGCTTAAAACTTATGAAAACATTTCGCTTACTATCTCATCATGCAGCTTGTTGATCCGCTGGCTCGTCTTTTGCCAGTTGTACTCGCCATGCTGCTTGTTCCGGTAGGCATAAAGCTGAGCCTCATTGATATACTTCAAGGCCAGGTCCCAGCGCTGGTCAGTCCCCCAGCCTCTGGCGTAGCAAAGGGCCAGGCGGTAGTCGATCTCAGCAATCATGTCTTCGTCGCCTTCCTGCAGGACGCTTTCCGCCATGCTGTAATATTGAAAGGCAATCTCGTCGTTTCTCTTTACAAAATTGCCAAAACGGAAAGCATCCCCCAGCTTATAGAAGGCATTCGGGTTGCCGGCCAAAGATGCTTGAGTAAAGTAGTAAAAAGCCTTCTCCTGGTCGGCTTCACCAACCCGGCCAAATGCATAGATGTAGCCTAAATTGCACATAGCCTGGGAATTGCCGTAGTCAGCTGCCTTTTTATAGCACTGCAGGGCCAGTTCATAGTCCCCCTGCCGGTAGGCTTCCGCCCCCCGGTCCAGCCAGGTCGCACCGATTTTATCCATCTCAACGAATTTATCTTTGTCCAAAAATGCCACTTTATCGCCAACCTTTCTAAAAATTAACTAAGTGCCAGCTCCTTGACCGGATACGCGATCGGCTGGGTAGATGTCTCATAAGCCGGCAGGCCGTGCATAGCCCGGTAGATCGCCCGCTCAATTGAAGACAGGCCCGCCGAATCCGCGATGGCCAGCCGCTTGGCATACTTGCGCAGAGCCTTGCTGGTTGAGTGCTTATTCAAATTCTGCACCATGACCGTTACGTCAGCCCGCTTGAGAGCGTGCTTGTAAAAAGATTCCGTATCGGAAAACTTGAAGGCGTCAATCACCTTGCAGCGGCCGTGGTGCTCACCTACCATCTTCTGAATCTCCTGGCTGCGGAGCTCATTGCCGATGACCACCGCCACGCTGCGGCCATGCAGGTCGAAATTCAAGGTCGTTACGCTCTCTCCTTTATCCTTGTCTTCCTTTTCGCTTTTTACCTTCTTTTCAGCCGGCTTTTCCTTCTTTGGAGCTTCTTCTCCCTTAGTCTGGCTGACCCAGCGGACGATCATATTGCTGGGGCTGTTCTTATACCAGGCCAAGTCAACGATGTCGCCTTCATGGACAAAACCTGTCTCGGTTTGCCGAGCATCAATGATCGCCGGCACCTCATAGCGGTCAATGCCCGCGCACTCACTCAAGCTCTCGCCCATGGCGCTGCGGCTGACATACAAGTCGCCGACAGGATCCCTTTCTACCACCCCATATGACATAGTTGCGATATTAGAAGGCAGGTTGCCGGCTTCCACTATCCGGACTACCCGGGGCGGCTGGCTGCTGGGGTCCAGCTCGACTAAATCGCCGTTTTCCACGTTCAGATTTTTGACGGCCAGCTCATTGATCTCGCTGACCAGGTCCCCCTGCTCGGTGTAAAAACTCCCGCCCTTCAAGGCCCGGGAAAAACGGCAGAGCTGGTTGCCAGCCGAGATCTGGTAATGAATGCTGGCGGTTGGTTCTTCATGACGGATGATTTTGACTTGCTCCTTGTCCTCTGTTTCCGCATCTGCTAGGTCCCCGCCGCTATCTGCCTCTTCAATGGCGTCTGAGTCATCAGAAGCTTCTTCGTCTTCATCATCCAGGTCAACTCTGGCCAGGGTCAAGAGGTTTTCAATCGCGACTGCTCCCAGGCGCAAGGATGTACTGCTGTCGTCCAAAGCATCCAAGATATTCCGCACTTGCTCACGATAGTCTAAATAGTATTCTTTCATCTTTTTGCACCCCTTAATTTTTGAATTCTCTCTCCTCGTCTATTCTTATTATCGCAATCTTTTGAAAAAAATTACAGAGCATATGCGAAAATAATCGGCTGAAAGACAAAAAAATGAAAAAATGCTATTTTTCCTTAATAGTAAGCCTTTACTGTAAATTTACTCTGGCGGCCTTAACCACCCGGGCTACGTTTTCACTGGTCCGGGCTAAATTATCTCCTCCGTCTGCTAAAGCTTCCGGCAAGCTGCAGATGCCTGGCAGGATGCCAAAAATCCCCGTAAAGCCTGCTTCATATAAGCTGTCAATTCCATCTCCGACCTGGCCAGCCAGGGCAAAAACCGGTATGCCAAGCTTTTTGGCAACTTGGGCCACGGCATAGGGTGTCTTGCCGAATTTAGTCTGGAAGTCAATCCCGCCTTCGCCCGTAAAGACATAGTCAGCATCCCGCATCTTTTCCGCCAAATGGCTCTCCTCGATCACGATCTGGGCGCCCGCCTGCATCTGGCAATTGCTGAAGGCCAAAAAGCCCGCTCCCAGGCCGCCAGCCGCCCCGCTGCCAGGAACGTTCTCTACGTCTTTTCCAACTTGCTCCTTGATCACGGCCGCATAATGGTGAAGGCTAGCGTCAAGCTTCTGGACCATCTCCTTGTCCGCCCCTTTTTGCGGGCCGAAAACCGCAGATGCTCCATTGGGTCCGGTCAAAGGATTGGTCACGTCACTGGCCAGGATTATTTCTGCTTCTTTTAAGCGGGGAGCCAAGCCGCTGGTATCAATTCTGGCTAATTGGTCTAAACTTCCTCCGCCAAAAGGCAGCTCTTGGCCATTTTTATCTAAAAACCTAACCCCTAAAGCCTGAGCCAGGCCGGCACCGCCATCGTTAGTCGCGCTGCCGCCTAAGCCCACGATAATCTTTTTAACGCCCCGCTTCAACGCGTCAAGCAGCAGCTCCCCGATCCCAAAAGTAGTTGCCGTCATTGGATCGAGGTCCTTTTTCGCAAGCAAGCCCAGGCCGCTGGCTGCTGCCGTCTCGATCACCGCGCATTCCCCGTCATTGATCAGACCATAGCTGGCCAAGAGCCTTCTGCCATCGGGACCGGTAACCATCTTTTCCACTTTTTCCCCGGGGATGCAGGACAAGATTGCATCGACCGTCCCCTCGCCCCCATCGGCCATGGGGACCTGGACGACTTCGGCCTCGGGAAAGACCCGCTTGATCCCATCTGCCATGGCCTGGCAGGCCGCTTTGGCTGACAAGCTTTCCTTGAAACTGTCGCTGGCTGTAATAAACTTGAGCATTTTTCTGCCTCTTTCATTTTTTCAATAGTCAGCTCTATTTTAACGCTTTTCCAAGCAAAAAGCCGCCTGGCTGAAAGACAGTCAACTGATCAACTAGCTGTCGGTTCGCCTTCTTTCTAGTATAATTAAGCTAACGGAAAAATATTGGTAATTATAGCATCTTAGAAGAAATGTTGACCATCATTGAAGACGAGTACAAGAACCACTTTTTGGAGAAAGGATAAGGAGTCATATGGAAACCAAGAAATACCTCTCCCTCATCGACCGGGAAATGGCCCAGATGCCGGACTTTGTCAAGGAATACCAGCTGGAAACAAGGCACTCTCTGACTACCAGCTACCAGTACTTAACGGAAATCCGCCGCTTTTTCTCCTGGCTGATCGCTGAAAATTTGACCCAGGCGAAAAGTCCCAGCCAAGTGCTGCCAAGCGACCTGGAAAAATTGAGCCGGAGCGATGTCATGCTCTACCTGGATAAACTGGAGCACAGCAGGAACAAGCAGGGACACCTCAACTCCCCGACGACCGTCAACCGGTCGCTCAACGCCCTGCGCTCCTTGTACAAGTACTTGACGATCACGGCTGACAAGAACAATGGCGAGCCTTATTTTGACCGCAATGTCATGCTCAAGATCAATTCCCTTCCTTATACAAGCACCTTGAACTACCGGGCTCATGCCTTAGAAGCTCACATGTACACCGGCAACTTGAAATACCAGTTCATGGACTTTTTGGACCAAAAATTTGCCGGCCTCTGCAGTGGACGCGCCCTTTCTTCTTTTAAGCAAAACAAGGAACGGGACATGGCAGTCATCGCTTTGATCTTAGGCACGGGAATCCGGGTTTCTGAATGCGCCGGGGTTGACATGAAGGACCTCAACTTAAAAGAGGCAACTTTAGATATCACCCGGAAGGGCGGACAGAGAGACTCAGTGCCAGTTGCTGACTGGACCCTCCCCTACCTGGAAAAGTACCTGGCAATCCGGGCAGACCGCTACAAGGCCCCAGCCACTAACAAGGCCTTTTTCTTAACCAGCTACCACCAGGAATGCCGGCGGATGACGACCAATGCCATCGAAAAAATGGTTGGCAAGTATTCTGCTGCCTTCGGCCACCCTCTCACCCCCCACAAGCTCCGCCACACGGTCGCTTCTGAACTCTATCAGGCGACCAAGGACCAGGTCATGGTCGCCCAGCAACTGGGGCAAAAAGGCACCTCAGCCACCGACCTATACACCCACGTTGACCAAAGAGAGCAACGGGCCGCCCTCAATGCCAGCGCCAAACAAAATAAGTCCTCCTCTGATTAGAGAAGGACTTATTTTCGTCTTTTGCTAGTTATTTTCTTCTGTGGTAAAAATTTTATTTTGCCATTTGCCTAGTCGGCAAAGTGCTTGCTCTTGTAAACCAGCTTGCCGCTGACAAAAGTCAAGGCGGTCATGCCGTAGACTTCCTGGCCGGTGAAAGGTGTGTTAACCCCCTTGGACAAGTAGTCTTCTTCGGCCAGTTTTTCGGCGTGGTCCAGGTCAAAGACGGCCAGGTCGGCTTCCTTGCCTGGAGCCAGGACACCAGCGTCCAGGCCAAAGAGCTTGGCTGGCTGGTAGCTCATGAGGTCCAAAAGCAGGCTCAGGTCCATTTGCCCGCTCTTGACGAACTTGGTGTAAAGGCTGGCAAAAGCAGTTTCATTGCCAATGATCCCAAAAGCAGCCTTCCGCATATCACCGGCCTTTTCTTCCCGGCTGTGCGGAGCATGGTCAGTCGCGATCAAGTCGATCGTCCCGTCCAGGATCCCTTCAATCAAGGCAAACTGGTCTTCCTTTGATCTAAGCGGCGGGTTCATCTTGTAGTAACCGTTGTTGCCGTCAATCTCTTCTTCGCTCAAAAGCAGGTGGTGAGGTGCGGCTTCGGCGGTTACATTGATTCCGTATTCCTTGGCGATCCGGATCAGTTCTACGCTTTCCTTGGTAGAAACGTGGCAGGCATGGTAGTGAACCCCGGTAGCCTGCGCCAAAACCAGGTCTCTGGCCAATTGTGCAGATTCACTGACCCCCAGGATGCCTGGCAGGCCGAGTTCTTCCGCCTTCTCGCCGGCATTCATCACCCCATGATGGTAAAGAGAGTCATCCTGGATGTGCTCACAGATGGCCAGGCCTACCTTAGCAGCTTCCTGCATAGCTTCATACATAGTGCCGGCTTGCTGGATGCCGTGGCCGTCATTGCTGAAGGCAAAAGCCCCCGCTTCTTTCAAGGCCGCCATGTCAACCACCTGGTCACTGGTCAGGTCTTCAGTAATAGCCCCGTATTGCTTGAGGTGGACGCAGCTGTTGGCTTCATTTAAAGCAACCTGCTTTTCAAAAGTTTCCAGGTCATCTGGGACCGGGTCAACATTAGGCATGGTGCAGACCGTGGTGAAACCGCCCCGGGACGCTGCTTCAGACCCCGTCTTGATGGTTTCCTTGTAGGTAAAGCCCGGCTCTCTGTAGTGTTCGTGGATGTCCACTAAGCCAGGTGCCAGGAGCTTGCCCTTTAAGTCGTAGACTTCAGCACCCTCTTCTGGCAGATCCAGGCCGATGGCCTGGATCTTGCTGCCGGAGATCAAGACGTCTTCGTTGATGAATTCGCCTTCCTGGTAAACCAGGCCGTTTTTCAGCAAAATGGTCATTATTCAAGGCCTCCCAACTTACGGCCGCGCAGAACGGCTTCGATCATGGCCATTCTGACAAAGACCCCGTTGTGCATTTGGACAGCGTAGCGGGACTTAGGTGCTTCAACCAGGTCACCGTCCCATTCAACCCCGCGGTTGATTGGGCCCGGGTGCATGATGATGGCGTCATCCTTAAGCATGTCGTAGCGGCGTTGGTTAAGACCGTAGGCAGCATTGTAGTCCTTGGCATCAAAGAGCTGTTCAGTCTTGGCTTCTGCCCCGTTGTGGCGTTCGTGCTGAACTCTGAGCAGCATCAAGACGTCCAGTTCTGGGATTTCATCGTCAATGTTCTTGACATAAGTGCCGTACTTGCTGAATTCTTCAGCGTCGTACCAGTATTCCGGACCTGAGAAGTAGACTTCCGCGCCCAGGGTGTTCAAGATTTCCATGTTTGACCGGGCAACCCGGGAGCTGGTCAAGTCACCGACGATCATGATCTTCAAGCCGTCGAAGTGGCCGAATTCGTTGTAGATGGTCATCATGTCCAGCATGCTTTGGGATGGGTGCTGGCCGGAACCGTCACCAGCGTTAACCAGGCCCATTTGCAGGTGCTGGCCTTCCTTTGAACGGATGATTTCGTTGTAGTAGGCGTTTTCCGGGTGTCTGATCACGCTGATTTCGATGCCTAGAGATGCCATGGTCAGTTCAGTGTCGTAGAGGTTTTCCCCCTTGTTGACTGAAGAGTGGGATGGGTCAAATGGGATTACAGTCAAGCCCAGTCTTCTTTCAGCAACTTCAAAGCTGGTGTGGGTCCGGGTTGAGTTTTCAAAGAACATGTTGGTGCAGAAGATTGGCCGGCTCAAGGCTGGTACTTCCCCGCCGTTCTTGAAGTATTGGGCTCTTTGCAGCAGGTGCAGCACGTCGTCGGCGCTCAGTTGTTCAACGCTGACAAAGTAAGGCAGACGGAGCAAGTTGTCTTGCTCGTCTTCAGTTTCGACAACGACTTGGTTTTGGCTAACAGTGGTCATGATGATTTGGCATCCTTTCGAAAATAACTTAAGCAAAAAGACCATTTTATACACTCAGTCTCCGTGTCTAAAATGGTCTCTCAAAGTCTGCTTAAACTGCCCGGAAAGCTTCCTCCCCGGTCTTCCTGTCAATTCGAATGTTTGCCAAGAATTTCTTATTTATATATGGATTTTGAGCTGCCTTCTTAGCCTCACGGGACTAAATTTAAAGGTCATTCATATGTTTTCTTAACTATAAAGACTTTTGCCCTTTAAGTCAAGCTCTTTTATCGAAAAAGCAGGTAATTTTTTTGTAGAAAAAGTTTAAAACCATTTTCAACCGCTTACTGAAGTGATTGCGGTATAATCGAGCTAAGGAATCGACAGACATGTGTTTTGTTAGATTGACAGGAGGGAAAATCATCCATGAAGTTTACGAAATTGTTGAAATCACGTAAGTCAATCCGGACTTATACTGGCAAGCCGGCTGACAAGAAGCAGGTCAAGAAGATCATCGAAGCAGCTGAACTGGCTCCAGTAGCCCGCGGCTTATACGAGAACTACCAGCTGACGATCATTAATGACCCAAAGCTTTTAAAGGAGATCGACCAGGAAGCAGCCATGATGTTTGGCGATCTGGAATCACATCCCTTGTACGGTGTGCCGACCTTGATTTTGGTCTCTGCCAAGAAGCAGGACGAGATGGCCTATGCCAGTGCCGGGATTATTGCCCACAACATGGTTCTGGCTGCTGAAAACAAGGGCCTGGGGGCTTGCTACCTCTTTGGCGCGGCAGCTGCTCTGGCCACTCACCCAGAAACAGTTATGAAGCTGGACCTGCCAGCCGGCTTCATGCCGGTCTGCGGGGTTGGTATCGGCGAAACTGAAGAAGAACTGACCATCCGCGACCAGAAGCTGGATCGAATCGGCATCAACGAAATTTAACCGGCAAGAGTTGCTCTCATCATTAATTTGTCAGCAACTTGTAAGAGCGTGGCCATTTTACGGCACGCTCTTTTTTATGGCTAAAGTAAGCTATCATGGCACTTATTGAAGTGAAGCATAATACAAAAACTTACCAGTCCGGTGACACGACAGTTTACGCCAACCGGGACATCAACTTCTTGATTGAAAAAGTCCAACATTATTGTTGAGGAAATAATCAGAGAGCTGTCGACCATCAAGGTGCTCGGCTTCTTTGACCAGGAAACCACCCTCTACATTTACCGGGAAACGATTATCCTCTCCATTATCGGCATCCTCTGCGGCTACCTGGCCGGGATCGGCCTGCACACCTTCATCATCACCAGTCTGCCGCCAGACAACGCCAGGTTTGACCCGGCGATGAAGATCAGCAACTTCCTCTATTCAGCCTTAATTCCAGCCGTGATCACTGCTTTAGTCGCCTTGATCATGCACAAGAAGATCAAGTCCGTCAACATGCTGGATGCTTTAAAGTCCGTCGATTAAAGAGCAAATAAAAGAACGGAACCAAGCGGTTCCGTTTTTCTATATCTAATAAATATTGCTAAAAAGCAGTCACTGTCCGGTTGTAGTAGACCAGGTGCTGCTTAAATGACAGGGGGTCAACGAGGATCTTGGTGACGGAGCAGTTGTCTGGTTCCAGGATCTGCAGGCCCTGGCCACCCGTGGCATTAATGGCAAAAGATCTGACCGTGAAGCCGTGGGTCACTACCACGATCTGGTCTTCTGGATACTTTTGGCTGATTTCCTCCACGAATTCAGCGGTCCGCATTTCCACATGGGCAAAGCATTCCGCCTTTGGGGCTGCCTGCACGTAGTCTTCCGTCACGTCATTGACCAGGGGAGAAAAGTAATTCGGGTATTCAGCCATCAATTCGCTGTTCTTTTGCCCATCCCAGTCCCCGTAGGAAATCTCCAGCAGGCGGTCGTCCGTTTCAACCGGCAGGCCGGCCTTCTTGTTCAAAATCTCGGCTGTCTGCTTGGTTCTGACCAAGGGGGAAACGAAAAGGCGGTCGAAATTGCTGATGTCGAACTGGTCAGCCAGTTTTTGCGCCTGCTCCTTGCCCAGGTCGGTCAAGTAGGTGTTGGGGGTATTGATGGTCCCCTGCTTCAAGCCCGCCTTGTTGGCAAAGGTTTGCCCGTGCCGGATAAAGTAGAATGTGGTCATGCTGGTCCTCCATTGTTTCTAGACTTTCTTTTTTTCTTTTCTTCGCTAATAAATATTATACCAAAATTAAAATTGTGTTGACATTTCTAATTTTGTGCTTATAATAAAATTAATCACACGAAAGGAGCGAAAAAATGTTTACTTTACAGACAATTCAAATGCAAAACAAACTTTTTTCCTCCTCCCAGTCTTCTTCCACTTAAGAAGGCTGCGATTTGTGATGGCCTTCAGCACAGTTTAAAACAGTGAGGCCGAAACAACAACTCCAACATAACATCTCATGGCAAAGGGCACTCACGCAAGGCGGGTGCCCTTTGTTTTTTCGGAAAGGAATTCTTCACTTATGACATGCTACAACTTCGCGGCTGGTCCAGCCATGCTGCCGGTCGAAGTCATTGCCCAAATCAAACAAGACTTGCCAGATTATGCCCACAGCGGCATGAGCGTCATGGAAATCTCCCACCGGTCAGCCCTTTACAAGGAGCTCTACGCGGAAACCAAGGCCAACCTCTTGGAACTTATGAAGCTGGACCAGGCAGAATACGACGTCCTCTTCTTGACCGGCGGGGCAACCCAGCAATTCACCACAATTCCTTTGAACCTGGCCCGCAAGTACCACCGGATTGCGGTCGTGGACAGTGGTCACTGGGCCCAAAGAGCAGCAGAAGACGCGGCTAAAGTACCAGGCCTAACCGTTGACATCATCGCTAGCTCCAAGGACAACAATTACACTGCTGTTCCGGAAATCCCGACTGAATTTGATCAAGACTACGACTACCTCCACATCACGACCAACAACACTATTATGGGGACGGCCTACAGAGACGACCAAATTCCTAAGACCGACATCCCTATGGTAGCTGACATGTCCTCCAATTTTCTGGGCCAGGAATACGACTACAGCAAATTCGCTGTTATCTACGCCGGAGCGCAGAAGAACCTGGCCCCTGCCGGCTTGACCGTTTTGGTCATCAGAAAGGACCTGTTGGTCAAGCATGATGACCTGCCTGGCCTCTTTGACTTTGCTACTGAAGCCAAGAAGAAATCAGCCTTGAACACCCCGCCAGTCTTCCAGGTTTACGTGGCTGGCCTGGCCCTTAAGTGGCTTAAGGAAAAAGGCGGCGTGGCCGGTATTGAAGCCATCAACCAAGAAAAGGCCAAGCTCCTTTATGACTGCCTGGCTGAATCCAAGAATTTTGAGAGCAAGGTTGATCCAGACAGCCAGTCAATTATGAACGTGCCTTTTGTCAGCGGCGACCCGGACCTGGACGCGGAGTTTGTCAAAGAGGCAACCGCCCACCAGCTGCTTAACTTGAAAGGCCACCGCCTGGTTGGCGGGATGCGGGCAAGCATCTACAACGCCATGCCGCTGGAAGGGGTTCAGGCCCTCTGTGACTTTATTAAGGATTTTGACGCCAAGCACTAATTTTTGAAAGGATTCCCCATGTACCAAATTAAAACTTACAATGCCATTGCTAAAGAAGGCTTAGCCGAATTTGGCGACAACTACCGGATTAACCAAACTGACAATCCAGATGCCTACCTGATCAGATCAGTTGACCTCCATGACCATGAATTTCCCGAGAATTTGAAGGCCATCGCCCGCTGCGGGGCCGGCTACAATAACGTGCCTTTGGACAAGGCCCTGGAAAATGGGACTGTGGTCTTCAACACTCCAGGCGGCAACGCCAATGCCGTTAAGGAATTGGTACTGGCTTCTATGATCATCGCCAGCCGGAACATCGTGGCTGCCGCCAACTGGTCAGCTAACGCCAAGCCGGGCGCGGACATCACCCTGCGGACGGAAAAGGAAAAGACCAGCTTCAACGGAACGGAATTGCTGGGCAAGACGGTGGCCGTGATTGGTTTAGGCCACATCGGCTCACTGGTAGCCAATGCCTGCCTTGATTTGGGGATGAAGGTTGTCGGCTATGACCCATACTTGACGGTTGAAGCCGCATGGCGCTTGTCAGACCATATCAAGCGGGCCACCAGCATCGCTGACGCCGTTAAGGACGCGGACTTTGTGACCGTCCACGTGCCAAAGAACGAGGAGACGACCGGTTTGATTGCTGACGCCAAGATCGCGCAGATGAAGCCAAACACTATCTTGCTCAATTTTGCCCGCCTGGGGATCGTTGACAACAAGGCTGTCGTTGAAGCCTTGGCAGAACACCGTTTGGGCAAGTACTACACCGACTTCAGTGATGCCACGATTTTGCACAACGATGACATCGTCATCATGCCCCACATCGGCGGATCAACGATTGAAGCGGAAATCAACTGTGCCCGGATGGCGGCAAAGCAAACCATCGAATTTTTGGAAACTGGGAACATTATCAACTCGGTCAACCTGCCGAACGTGTCAGCACCGTTTGAAAGCGACCACCGGATCACTTTGATTCACAAGAACATTCCAAACATGATCGGGCAGATCTCAACCTACCTGGCTGGCCGTGGCATCAACATTGAAAACTTGGTCAACAAGGCCAAGGACAAGTACGCCTACACCATGATCGACATCGATGAGATCGACCAGGCGACCCAAGACGAGGTGGTGCTCAACCTGGAACAGATCCCGGCTGTTACCCGCGTCAGAATCTTGACTCACAAGAAATAGCTGATTTTTTAAACTTTGACTCTCTATCCTTACCATTTGAAACAAACCCTGGAAGTTGTTGATCGCGACTTCCAGGGCATTTTTTTACTTTGTTGAAGAGTCCTGCCAGCAGTGTGGTAAAATGGACAAGGTTGTTTTCTGAAAATATGCGAATAATGATGAAATCTATATCTAGAGAGAAAGAAAGTTAGAAAGAAAAGATGAAATCAAACAGCAAGTGGGCCGGCCTGGCAGCTGCTGCCTGCATCCTATGGGGTATTTCTGGCCTCTTTGCCAAGGGCCTCTTTAACTTGGACCCCCGCATCACGCCGATTTGGGTTACGCAAATGCGGCAGGTTTGCTCAGGCTTGATCCTGGTAACTGTGGCCCAGCTGACGGGCAAGCATCCCTGGCAGGTATGGAAAGACAAGAAGAGCGCGGTTCAGCTTCTGGCATATGCAGTTATCGGTGTTCTGCCCTTCCAGTACTGCTTCTTTTTGGTAGTAGCCCAGGCTAACGCGGCAATCGCGACGGTCATTCAGTTTATCGGTCCCTTCTTTGTTTTGGCCTATCTGACTTTGACTAAGCAAGAGGCTCTGCGGCCGTTTGATGTCGCGGCCAGCCTGCTTGCTTTTGGCGGAGTCTTTCTCCTGTCAACGCATGGCAATATCCATGACCTTAGGATCGCGCCTCTTACCCTTCTTTTTGGCATTATGTCAGCGGTTGGGGCAGCGGCCAACAGCTTGCTTCCCCAAGCCCTGGTGACCAGGCAGTCCACTATTTCAGTTACTGGCTGGGGCCTGCTTATCTCCGGTTTGATTTTGACGGCAATTCATCCAGTCTGGCCCAGCCTGCCGAGTTCACCGACCGTCTATCTCAACCTGTCAGTCGTCATCGTTATGGGCACGATCATCCCGACGCTTTGGCAAAACCATGCTTTAGGCCATATTTCGGGGATGACGGTCGCCTTTATGGATGCCTTTGAACCGCTGGCCTCCATGATTGGCTCCATCATCGTCTTTCACTTTCATCCGCAAATGATGGATTACGCGGCATCTGTGATGATTATTTTTGCCGTTCTCGCCCTCAATTGGACCCCGCGGAGCAAAATCAAGGCCCGAGTTGAAAAATAATCGAAAAAAAACAGCGTCAGCAGATTTTCCTGCTGGCGCTGTTTTGCTTTAGTTTTCGGTTATATTTAATTACTCATCATCACGATAGTGCAGATCATCAAAATGCTGGTCCTGCATCTTTTCAGCCATTGCCTGGCTGCGGTAGGCAATTCCATCGACCCAAGGACGGGCACCACTAGCACAAACCAATATTTGCACATTATTGCCAGCGATATTTTCAGTATGAACGGCAAAAGATGTACCACTTCCGGCAGTTTGGTACCAACCCATGACATTCATGTAGTTTAAACCGTCCTGCTGGTACAGGTGTCCCAAGCCCCAGCCTTTTACCTGATCCATTTGTTTTTCGGTTGGCGGTAACGGCATTTTGAAATCACTCGACCTAGTGTACAGGGTAGTTGTGGTTCCCTTTGTATTGTACTTGTCGTCTTGAATAAAAATTGTACTTTGGCCAAAGACGTACTTAGAATGCGTTGTCTCACCATCATAGTTGCTTGCAGAATACCAGGTTCCCTGCATTTCCGCGGGGATGGTAAAGTAGCCGCTCCGCCCTTCAGACAGGCGCTGAGTTTGTCCAGATTTATCCACGATCTCGACCTTCTTGGCCAGCTGCTTGAATTCAGCCAGCTGGCCTTTTTTAACGATATAGTCAGCCATTTCCTGCTTAGTTGCCTGGCCCAAAAAGCTGCCACTGCCTGCTACTTTTACTCCTTGGTAGAAGTAAAAAGTGCTTCCGCTAAGAGTATAATAGGTCGTCCCTGTTTGTCCGGACGCCGCGGCTTCATAAGCATAGCCGCTGCCCGGCTGCTTAAATTCGTAGTCGCTGGTCTTGTGCAGGGTAATAGTCAAAGAGCCATTCTGCCCTGCTTGAAGCAAATTAGACCATTCTCCGCCAAAGCGGTCAGCACAGTAGAGCGTAATCAAGCTGCCGCTTTCCTGCGGCGTCAGTTTTGCCGCATCAAGTTTTACTGCTTTAGCTGAACTTGACGAAGCTTTGCTGGTCTTTTTAACGCTAGACTTGCTGCTCTGACTGCTTTTATTTGAACTATTGCTTGCCTCTTTTGAAGCGGTCTGCTTGCTGCAGCCCGTCAAAAAAATACCGCAAAAAAGGGCCATAACGGCCCACTTTTTGATTCTCATTTTCCAAATTTCTTTCTTCTTTTACTGAACACAGCAAATTCTGAATTCTAAAAAACTAGAATTCCATCTGTTCAACGTCAATCATCCAAGTGATGCCGATTGACTTTTCGCCCAGGTAAGTCGCGATAACCGGGCTAAATTCGTCCATTTCAAAGACAGCCTTTGGCACTTCAGCCTTGAGGTAGTTCATGACTTCTTCAGCTTGCGCGGCGTCATTTGACTGAATGATCAAGATCCGCAGCTTGTCTTCTGGGATGTCCAATGACTTGATCTTTTCCAGGGCTTCTTGTTCGATCTTCTTAACTGCCCGCTTCATTGACCGCACCTTGTCGTAAGCCACGATCTTAGCTTCATCGTTGAAAGTCAGCAAAGGCTTGATGTTCAAGAGTGACCCGATAAAGGCGCTGGCATTGCTCAAACGGCCGCCCCGGCACAAGTTGTTCAAGTCATCAACGATAAAGAGTTCGTCGACAGTTGACCTGATTTCAGCCAGCTTGGCGATGATCTCTTCCGGACTGTAGCTATCCTTTTCGATCATCTTAGCTGCTGCCAGAACTTGGTAACCCTGCAGGCGAACAGTAATTTGTGAGTCAAACGGGTACAGGTGGTAGTCCGGGTTGCTTTGCGCGATCCCCATCAAGGTGCTGTAGGAACCTGAAATCCCGCTGGAGAGGCAAATGTAGATGATCGCGTCGTAACCCTCATCCTTGAAGTTGTCAAAAGTCGTGATGAGGTCCCCCATCTTCGGCTGGGAAGTGGTCGGGAAGCTGGAGCCACTCCGCTGCGATTCAAAAAGCTCTTCAGAAGTGATGTTGATTCCTTCCAGGTATTCCTTGTCATCGATGTAAATCGGAATAGGAATGACCTTGATATTATACTTTTCAATTTCGGCTGCGGACAAATTGGCCGTACTGTCGGTAACTAATGCGATCTTCATATTAAACCTTCCGTATTTAACGTTTTAACATGAAAATTATAGCATACTTGCCCCAGCTAAACTAGAAGAATCTTGATCATGCCTGTTTGCGTATAGAATAATTATCTGCATCCCTATATTGAACCTCCTACGACTAAAGTCGCAGGA